>JBJTJS010000270.1:0-7695 GCA_046096085.1 bacterium | reverse complement strand
GCCGGCAGACCTCAGCGTCCGATCGGTCATGCGCAAGGGCACCGACGAGCAGTGGTGGACCATGACGGCACCGACGGCCGGCGACTACACGGTGCGGCTCAGCGAGCTGCCGCGGCCATACGCACTCGAGGCCTACTCGCCGAGCGGCAGCTCGAGCAGCACCGGCAGCACCCTGAGCGACCGCGTCGTCACACGCACCCTGCAGGCCGGGCAGCGACTCGACCTGAGAGTCTCGGTCAGCGGGGGCGCCTACTCCGCGACGCAGCCCTATCGCCTCAGCGTGCAGGCTCCGGCACCTACGCCGACTCCGACGCCCACTCCAACGCCCACACCCACGCCGACGCCGACTCCGACTCCGACGCCGACTCCGACGCCGACACCGACGCCGACACCGACGCCGAGCGGGCAGGTCCCCGGCGCGACGCGGGCATCCGCCGCCCGGCTCCCGGCGGATCTCGTAGCGCGTGCGGCACTCGCCCGAGCGACGGACGCGCACTGGTGGACCTTCACCGCGCCCGTGGCCGGGGACTACGTGATCCGTCTCGGCGACCTGCCCAGCGCCTACCGGCTCACCGTCTACTACCCGGGAGGCTCCACCTCCACCGCGAGTTCCGGCACCGCGGATCGGGTCCGGACGGTGCGCCTGACCGCCGGTGCCCGCGTCGACGTCGCCGTCGAGATCGGCTTCGGCACCCCCGACCCCGATCGGGCCTACCGGCTCAGCGTCGTGGTTCCGAGCGTGTGAGTCCCCTTGTCCGCATGGCAGACTCTGAGCCATGTCTGACGCCTACGCCCCCGACCTCGATCGCTACGACGGGCGCATGCCCTACCGGCGCTGCGGCCGCAGTGGCCTGATGCTCCCGGCGGTCACCATCGGCTGCTGGCACAACTTCGGCGACGACACGCCTCTGGAGACCCAGCGCGACATGCTGCGCACGGCCTTCGACCTCGGCATCACGCACTTCGACCTGGCCAACAACTACGGCCCTCCCTACGGGTCGGCGGAGATCAACGTCGGCCGCATACTCAGGGAGGACTTCGCCGGACTGCGCGACGAGCTCGTGATCTCGAGCAAGGCCGGGTGGGACATGTGGCCCGGCCCCTATGGGGACCTCGGCTCGCGGAAGTACATCCTGGCGTCCCTCGACCAGAGCCTGCAGCGGCTCGGCCTCGACTACGTCGACATCTTCTACCACCACCGCCCCGACCCCGAGACGCCGCTGGAGGAGTCGATGGGCGCGCTGGCGACCGCGGTCCAGCAGGGCAAGGCGCTGTACGTCGGCATCTCGTCGTACTCCCCGGCGCGCACCGCGGCCGCGGCCGCGATCCTCGCCGAGATGGGCGTGCCGCTGCTCATCCACCAGCCGTCGTACTCGATGTTCAACCGCTGGATCGAGGCCGATGGCCTCATCGAGACCTGCGCCGAGCTCGGCGTGGGCATCATCACCTTCAGCCCGCTCGCACAGGGGATGCTCACCGACCGCTACGCGACGGGGGTCCCCGCCGGGTCCCGCGCCGAGCAGGGCAAGTCCCTCGACCCGGAGATGGCGAACGACGATGTCATCGCCCGGGTACGCGGCCTCGCGGGGATCGCCGCGGAGCGAGGGCAGTCGCTCGCGCAGATGGCGAGCTCGTGGACGCTGCGCGACCCCCGCGTGACGTCGACACTGCTCGGGGCGAGCAGCTCGGCCCAGCTGCGCGAGACCGCGGCCGCGGCAGGTCGCACCGACTTCACCCCGGCCGAGATCGCGGCGATCGACGAGCACGCCGTCGAGGTCGGCATCGACCTCTGGCGGTCTCAGTCGCGCTTCGAGTAGGGGCGTAGGCTGGACGTCATGCGGCCGCTCATGATCTTCGACGGGGACTGCGGCTTCTGCACGTCCTCCGTCAATGTCATCCGCCGCTGGATCCGCCCGCGCTGCGACATCGAGCCCTGGCAGCGCACGAACCTCCCGCTGTACGACCTCACGCCCGAGGAGTGCACGCAGGCCGTGCAGTTCGTGGACGCCGAGCGGCGCGTCACCTCGGGGAGCCGGGCGGTCATGGCGATGCTGCGGACCGCTCCGGTGCCCTGGCCCGCCGTGGGGGCCGTCGGGGACCTGCCCGGGATCGCGTGGGTGGCCGACCGGGCGTACCGCTGGATTGCCGCCAACCGCCTGAGACTGCCGGGGTCCACGCCCGCCTGCGCGCTGCCCCCAGCTGCCTAGGGCCATGACCCCCGGACTGCGCTTCGGCGGTGTCAGCCCCGAGGCGCCGGCGCTGTCGGGTCCGGCACTCTTCGCCCAGGACTGGCGCGACCTCTTCTTCCTGCACTGGGCCGTCGACCCCCGCGCTGTGGCGCCGCTGCTGCCCCGCGGCGTGCACCCCGACGTCCTCGACGGCGCGACGTACGTCGGGCTCGTGCCCTTCCGGATGGTGGATGCCGGTCTCGGCAGCCGCCTGCCCACGCCGTACCTCGGCACCTTCCTGGAGTGCAATGTGCGGCTGTACTCCGTGGACGACGAGGGCCGACACGGGGTGGTCTTCCGCAGCCTCGAGGCATCGCGCTTCATCACCGGCATGTCCGCGCGCTGGGGCTACCGCCTCCCCTACACCTGGGCGCACATGCGCGTGCGCCGGCGTGGCGAGCGCTGGTGGTGGCGTTCGGACCGGAGGTACCCGCGGGGAGGGGGATCACTGCGGATGGAGGCGGAGTCGGGGCCGGTGACGCAGCCGACCGACGTAGAGGTCTTCCTCACCGCGCGCTGGGGCCTGCACTCCACGATCGCCGGCCGCACGGTCTGGACGCCCAACGAGCACGAGCCCTGGGTGCTCCACGAGGCGCAGCTGCTCCACCTGGAGGAGGACCTGGTGGCGCGCGCGGGCCTGGAGGTCCGGGGCGCACCCGCGCTGCGCCCGCTCTTCGCCCCCGGGGTGCACACCGTCTTCGGCTTTCCCACGGTGGTCACCTGACCCGACCGGGTGTTCAATGAGCCCATGGCCACGATCATCGAGTCCGCCGTGGTGGAGCCTCTCGCCTTCACCCCGTTCCCCGTCTGGCCGGGACAGGAGGAGGCACGCGGCATCTTCGTACGTCGCACGCCCGTCCTGTCCGAGACCGCGACGCGCACGCTGTACGTGCACGGCCTCGGCGGCTCGTCACCCAACTGGACCGACCTCATGGGCCTGCGCATGCCCGTCTCGCCCGGCATCGCGCTCGACCTCCCCGGCTTCGGCTTCTCCGCGCCCGCGCCGCGGCACACGCTGCGAGCCCACGCCGACGCGGTCATCCGGCTTCTCGACGATGAAGGCTGCGGACCTGTCGATCTCGTGGGCAACTCGATGGGCGGGGCGGCCTCCGTGCTCGTGGCGGCGCAGCGTCCTGACCTCGTGAGGTCGCTGACCCTGCTCGGCCCCGCGCTGCCCGGCCAGCCCCCGCGCCTGGCGCACCTGCCGATCCTGCTGTCGGGCGTGCCCGGCGTGCGCGACAAGATGCGCGAGATGACGCTGCGTCAGACTCCGTCACAGCGCATGCAGGGCCTCCTCGACCTCATCTACTTCGACCCTGCGTGTGTAAGCCCGCAGCGTCGCGCGGAAGGCATCGCCGAGCTCGAGCGCCGCGACGCGCTGGACTACTCGTGGACGGCGTTCTCGGAGTCCGCGCAGTCGCTCGGCGCCGCCGTGCTCCAGCGGCGTGGGGCGCGAATGTGGCAGGCCCTGCAGGGCGTCCGGGCTCCTGTCCTCGGCCTCTTCGGCACGCACGACAAGCTCGTGAACGTCAGCATCGCGCCCAAGGTCGCGCGCAGGATCAACCGCGGGCGCGTCGTGGTCATGCCGCGCATGGGTCACGTGCCACAGATGGAGGACCCGGTGCAGGTCGCCGACCTCATGGCGTCGTTCGAGCGGGAGTTCCTGGGCTGATCAGCCCGTGCGCACCCGCACGCCGCGCGTCACCTGGACGTAGAGACGGGCCCTGGCCACCGTGCACGACAGCACGTGCCCTCCGGCGGACCTGTCCGTCGTGAGCCCGTGCAGGTGCAGGCCGGGTGCGCCGACGCCCCTCGCGCTCGCGCCGGTGCGGAAGGCAACGAGTGTCGCCGTCACCTCGGCCATCGGGAACACCGTCTGGTCGGCGACGACGTCGGCCAGCGGCGGGTAGGGCTGCTCCTGCCGCGGCACGCTGCGCGCGGTGAGCGAGTCGAAGGATCCCGTGAGCCGGACGGCGACGACGCCGTCGTTCGTGCCGGCGAGCTCGTCGATGACCGACGTGAGCGCGCTGCACTCGGTGCCCGCGGGGATGCTGACCGCGGCCTGGGGCGCGAAGGCCACGCCCTGGAAGAACGGCGTCGCGCTGTCCACGTCCGCTCGGGCCGGGATGCCGTCCGTTCCAACCCGGTAGACGTTGCCCCCGATGAGCACGAGTTCGCCGTCGAGGTGGTCGAACGTGCCGAGGCCGATCGTGGACTTGCCCACGACATCGGAGAGGGGCATGAGCCCGGTGTAGTCGGGCGTCACGAGGTAGTCGTACGTCCCGGCCTGGCTGACCCATCGCGCCGGGGCCGGCGCCGCGGACGGAGCGGGGAGCGCGGAGAAGAGGACCGCGACAGCGGCGAGGACGGCGGTGGCGGCGGCTGCGGCCGCGCGGTGACGCAGGGTGACGGCGGAGTTCGTGGGGTTCACGCGGCCCATCATGCCGGGGGTGGCTGCCCTGGTCCGCGGCCGAGTTCCGCCAGCCGCTCCTTGCCCGAGCGCTCGGCCGCGGCCCACGGCTCGCGCAGGCTGAGCACGCCTGGGATCACGCCGAGGGCGATCACCGCGAGGAGAGCGACTCCTGCGAGCAACCCGACCGTGTCGGTGACCCACAGCAGCGCGGCGAGGGCGAGGGCGGCGATGCGGGTGCCGAGGAGGGTGCGCAGGACGTCCCTGCCCATCCCGGCGGGGTCCCCCGGGCGGCCGGCGGGCCGGCCCATATCCGCCGCCATGAGGCCGGTGGCGAGGAGGGGGGAGAGCGCGTAGAGGTTCGCCTCCTGCGCGGGCAGCCAGTCGAAGGCGCTGGCCCAGTACAGCCCCGCCCAGGCGACGAGCGCCCCGAGCATGAGCGCAACCATCGCCCGCTGCCGCATGGTGAGCACGACGCGGCTCTCGATCGCGAGCATGAGGCCGTGTGTGACGAGCGCGGCGATGCCGACGGTGAGGAAGGCCTCGGGAGAGAAGAACTCAACGATGAAGAGCGCGCCGATGAAGCCTCCGCTGCGCAGGCCGAAACTGAAGCGGAGCACGGCCCCGATGACGATCGCCGCGATGACAGCGAAGGGCATGAGGCCCGTCGGGATGCGCTGCACGAACGGGGCATCGGTAGCCGCCGCCTGCGGCAGCCCGGACAGCAGCAGGAAGATCGGGACGCACACGGCGAGGGTGACGACGGTGACGAGGGCCAAAGCCAGCATGGTCTGGGGGAATCCCTGATGGGAGATGTCATATGCCAGGAGGCCGGGGATCACGAAGGCGCCGAAGGTCATGGCGAGGCCGAGGGGCCCGCCGAGGGAGATCCACGGCGGCACTAGCGCGGCCAGCACACCGGTGAGGATTGCGCCCACGAGCACGGAGAGGGTGAACTGCCAGTTGCGCGGAAGGCCGAGGACCCGCAGCACCAGGCCGCGCATGATCGCGACGGCGAGGAGGGCGACCACGGTGGTCCCGAGCAGCGTGCCCCAGGACCCCGTGACCACCAGGATGGCGACGTACCCCCCGGTGACGCTGCCGCCGCCGACGAGGTGCAGGCGGGTGTAGACGGCGAAGGCGACGCCGACGGACAGGACGAGCAGCAGCCGGAACAGCGCCGGATCCTGGAGCAGGGCGCTCACAGCACCTCACCCCCGAGGAACTTCTCGCGGACGAGGTCGGCGACGTACTGGTGGTTGTTCTCCATCGCGATGATGCCGATGTGGTCGGGACGACGGCCGGCGATGTGCGTAGCCAGGTCCGCGAGCGTGCGGAAGAGCGGGCGCTGGCCGAAGCCCCATGTCCCGATCCGCACCATGCGGTCGTTCGTCCAGCCGCTGCGCCGGGCGACGTATCGAACCAGCACGTCGGGCTCGCCTACGATGACGAGGCCATCGACGTCCTCGGGCGTGATGCTGGCCGCGAACTGCATCGCGCGCAGGGGCCGGTCCCAGCGGGTGACGAGCATGCCCAGGACCACGGCTTCGGGCGGCATCTGCGCCTTCGCGCCGTCGAGGGCCGGGGTGAGGCTGTCGGTGTCGTTCACGGAGCCGATATCGCGGTAGGTCCACGTGATCCCGTCGATGTCCGCGCTTGCCTCGACGGTGGGCAGCGGCTCGACGCTCGCCGTGGCGATCCCGGCGAGGGCTGTCGCAGGGTCGATGCCGGCGTACTCGGCCACCGCCGTGGCCATCGCGATGTTGTCCGGGTGCGCTCCCGGCGCCGCGGCGAGGACCTCCGGAGGCAGGGCGCCGCCGTCGACGGCATCGATCGTGACGTCCTGGAGGCCGGCCTCGTAGGCGAGCACGGCCAGGGTCGTGTCTCGGTGCTCGGAGGTGATCATGAGGGCGGCTCCCGGCAGGGAGCGGGAGAGCGAGATCGCGATCTCCTCCAGGCTCGTCCCCTCCTCCTCGAGGTGGTCCCACAGCGCGTTGGTGATGACGACGACATCGGGCCTCACGATGCGCTCGCTGACGAAGGCGATGAGATCGGGGGAGACCGCCATGCACTCCAGGACGACGGCCTGGGGCTCCGGCCCGGGGCGCTTCAGGTTGCGGTGAACGGTCTCCAGCACCTCGAGCACGCTCACCTGCCCGACGCGGTTGGTGGCGTGCTCCTCTCCGAGCGTGTCGAGCTCCCGGGACGCCGTACCCGTCATCTTGGCGATGGCGGGGATGCCGCCGGCGAGGAGTGCGGCGTGGATGAGTCGTGTGGTCGAGGACTTGCCGCGCGTCCCGGTCACGAGAACGCGCAGGGGGATGCGCCATAGTGCCCGGAGTGCTCGACTGGACCAGGCGTACCAGGTGACCAGGACGACGACGAGGACCGCGGTGGCGAGAGCGGCGGAGAGGGACTGCTGCGTGACGAGATCGTCTCGCACCTGCGAGACAAGCGCGTCCCAGACGCCCCCCATAAGACCAGGGTGTCACGCGGAGCTCCTCGGCACCGGGCATTGCGTACCCTGTCGCCATGGCCGATGACCAGCCCTCGCGCGCCGTGCCCTTCGTCCTCGGAGTCGTTGTCGGACTGGTGGTCGCCGCGGTTGTCGCGGGGGTCTTCCTCCTGGTCAACCGCTCATCCGCGCCTGCCACGGCGGACCCGGCGGCGGTGGAGGGGACGATGGAGTCCCTGGGGCTCACCGACTGCACCAACTCAGCCGCGCCAACCGAGGGCAAGGTCTTCACGGCGCAGAACGTGATCTGCCAGGCGCCCGGCGACGATGAGCGCAAGGTCTCCGTGGCGGTGGTGACCAAGAACTTCGAGGGTGCGCGCGCGGACCTGTGCCGGGATGCGTTCGACGGCTCGATCGACGAGGTGCGGATCGTCACGGACCGCTCCAGCGTCATCGCCATCGGCGGCAAGGGGATGCTGGCGTGGCCGGACGATCCCACCGCCGATCAGGTCGCCCAGGCGCTCGGTGCACAGGTGACGCTGGTCAAGGACTTCTGCGCGATCTGATCCGCAGTCGACCGAGCGCTCGCGGTCGTGCTAGCC
>JBJTJS010000269.1:0-11132 GCA_046096085.1 bacterium | reverse complement strand
CCGCGGAACATGTCAGGTGGTGACGGCCGCGAGGATGCGGGCCGTCACCTCGGCGACCGCCCCCATGCCATCGACGTCGACGAGGATGCCGCGCTGGGTGTACACCGCGGTGAGCGGGGCGGTCTGGTCGAAGTAGACCTCCAGGCGCCGCCGGATGACCTCCGCAGTGTCGTCCGCCCGGCCCTGCTCCTGCGCGCGCTTGAGCAGCCGCCCGATCACGGCGTCGGTGTCGACGGTGAGCTCGATGACGCGGTCGACCCGCTTCTCGTCGGCGAGAAGCATCATGTCGAGCTCGTTGACCTGCTCCAGGGTCCGCGGATAGCCGTCGAGGAGGAATCCGGGGGTGCAGTCGTCCTGGGAGATCCGGTCGCGGACCATCGCGGGGGTGATGGAGTCCGGGACGTACTCCCCTGCGCTCATGTAGCGCTGGGCCTCCTCGCCGAGCGGGGTGCCGCGGTCGACGTTCGCCCGGAAGATGTCGCCGGTCGAGATGTGCGGGACACCGAGCTCGGCCGCGACCACCTGGGCCTGCGTCCCCTTGCCCGCCCCCGGCGGGCCCATGATGACGAGGCGCATCAGCGGAGGAAGCCCTCGTAGTTCCGCTGCTGGAGCTGGGAGTCGATCTGCTTGACGGTGTCGAGGCCCACGCCCACCACGATGAGGAGGCTGATGCCGCCGAAGACGAACTGGTCGCCGATGCCGATGAGGTTGAAGGCGAAGACCGGGAGGACCGCGATCGCGCCGAGGTAGAGGGACCCGGGTGCGGTGAGGCGGTTGAGGACGTAGGCGAGGTAGTCGGCCGTGGGCTTGCCCGCGCGGATGCCCGGGATGAAGCCGCCGTACTTCTTCATGTTGTCCGCGACATCGGTCGGGTTGAAGGTGATCGATACGTAGAAGTAGGTGAAGAAGATGGTGAGGAAGAAGAACGTGAGCAGGTAGACCGTCGACGTCCCGGTGGAGAAGTTGGTGGCGACCCACTGCGCCCAGGCCGCCTGGCTCCCGGTGAGCTGCACCAGCAGCGTCGGGATGAAGAGCAGCGAGGACGCGAAGATGACGGGGATGACGCCCGCCATGTTCATCTTCAGGGGGATGTACGTGGAGGTACCGCCGTACATGCGGCGGCCCACCATGCGCTTGGCGTACTGGACCGGGATGCGCCGCTGGCCCTGCTCGATGAACACCACGAGGGTGAGCACGACGAGCGCGACGAGCAGGGTGAGCACGAAGGAGAAGGTCCCCCGGCTCACGAAGACGTTGATGAACTGGGCGGGGATGGTCGCGATGATCGAGGTGAAGATCAGCAGAGACATCCCGTTGCCGACGCCCCGCTCGGTGATGAGCTCGCCGAGCCACATGATGACCGCGGTGCCGGCGGTCATCACGATGACCATGACGATGATGACGAGGGGGTTCTGGTTGGGGATCAGCTCCTCGTTGCAGCCGGAGAAGAGCTGCCCCGGAGTCCTCGCGAGGGACAGGATCGCCGTGGACTGCAGGATCGCCAGGCCGATGGTGAGATAGCGGGTGTACTGGGTGAGCTTGGCCTGCCCGCTCTGCCCCTCCTTCTTGAGCATCTCCAGGCGGGGGATGACCACCGTGAGGAGCTGGATGATGATGCTCGCGGTGATGTAGGGCATGATCCCGAGCGCGAAGACCGAGAGCTGCAGCAGCGCACCGCCGCTGAAGAGGTTGATGACCGCGTAGACCGAGTTGTCCTGGGTCTGGTCGATGCATCGCTGGATCGCGGCGTAGTCCACCCCGGGGGTGGGCACGACGGAGCCCAGCCGGAAGATGGCGATCATCCCCAGCGTGAACAGCAGCTTCTTGCGAAGGTCCGGGGTCCGGAACGCTTCGACGAAAGCGCTGAGGTGCACGCCCTACCTCCCGGTGCAGCGCCGGGGCGCTGCGCTTGCTCGTGGGCGACGGGAGATCTGGCCCGACGCCTGGACTCGAAGGAGCCTAACCTAGGCCCCCGTGGCGAAGCCGGTCCGAGGCCCGGCTCAGACCGTCTCGGCGGTGCCCCCGGCCCGCTCGATCTTCTCCCGGGCGGAGTCGGAGAAGGCCTGGGCCTTCACCTGCAGGGCGACCGTGAGGTCCCCCTGCCCCAGGACCTTGACCGGCTGGCCCTTGCGGACCGCTCCTCGGGCCACCAGTTCCGGCACCGTGACCGCCCCGCCCTCGGGGAAGAGGCGGTTCAAGGTGGCCACGTTGACGACCTGGTAGTTCGTGGGGAACGGGTTGGTGAAGCCCTTGAGCTTGGGCAGCCGCATGTGCAGGGGCATCTGGCCGCCCTCGAACCTGGCCGGGACCTGGTAGCGCGCCTTGGTGCCCTTGGTGCCCCGGCCTGACGTCTTGCCCTTGGATGCCTCGCCGCGACCCTTGCGGGTCTTGGGGGTCTTGGCCCCGGGAGCGGGGCGCAGGTGGTGGACCTTCAGCGCCATGTCACTCGACCTCCTCGACGACGACCAGGTGCGACACGCTGTGGATCATGCCGCGGATCTCCGGGCGATCCTCCTTGACGACGGTGTCGCCGATCCGCTTGAGGCCCAGGGAGCGCAGGGTGTCGCGCTGGCCCTGCGTGCCCCCGATGCCCGAGCGCTTCTGGGTGACCTGGAGACGGACGCTCATGACGCACCCGCCGCCCGGGCGCGCAGGAGTGCCGGCGGCGCGACGTCCTCCAGGGGCAGGCCGCGGCGCGCCGCGACCTCCTCGGGCCTCTCGAGACCACGGAGCGCGGCCACCGTGGCATGCACGATGTTGATGGCATTGTCCGACCCGAGGGACTTGGACAGGACGTCGTGGATACCCGCGCACTCCAGGACCGCGCGCACGGGCCCGCCGGCGATGACGCCGGTGCCGGGCGCTGCCGGGCGCAGCAGGACGACGCCGGCAGCGGCCTCGCCGGTGATGGGGTGGGGGATCGTCCCCTGGATACGCGGCACCTTGAAGAAGTGCTTCTTGGCCTCCTCGACGCCCTTGGCGATGGCCGCGGGCACCTCCTTGGCCTTGCCGTAGCCGACACCCACGGTCCCGTCGCCGTCGCCGACGACGACGAGTGCGGTGAAGCTGAATCGCCGCCCGCCCTTGACGACCTTGGCGACGCGGTTGATCGCCACGACGCGCTCGATGAAGGCGGACTTCTCCTCCCGCGGTGCGCGGTCGCGCCGCTCACGTCGGTCCGAGCCTCCGGCGCCGCCTCCGCGGCGCTGTCCTGTCGTCATGCCTCACTCACCTCTCGCGCAACCATCGGACGTGCGACCATCAGAACTCGAGGCCGCCCTCGCGGGCGCCCTCCGCCAGGGCCGCGACGCGACCGTGGTACATGTTGCCGCCGCGATCGAAGACCACGGCCTGAACTCCCTGCTCCTTGGCCCGGCTGGCCACGAGCTGGCCCACCTTCCGGGCCTTCGCGGACTTGTCGTTGCCCGACGTGCGGACATCGGACTCCATGGACGAAGCCGAGGCCAGGGTCTTGCCCTGGCCGTCGTCGATGACCTGGGCCACCACGTGCCGCGCGGACCGTGTGACGACGAGACGGGGACGCTGCGCCGTGCCCGAGATCTTCTTCCGGACGCGCAGGTGACGACGTGCCCGAGCAGTGCCCTTGGGGCTGCCGGACCCGATCTTCGGGGCGATTCCACTCACTTCTTGCCCGCCTTCCCAGCCTTGCGACGCACGACCTCACCCTCGTAGCGCACGCCCTTGCCCTTGAACGGCTCCGGCTTGCGCAGCTTGCGGATGTTGGCCGCGACCTCGCCCACCTGCTGCTTGTCGATGCCGGCCACCTTGAACTTGGTGGGCGACTCGACCGAGAACGTGATGCCCTCCGGCGCCTCGAAGACGATCGGATGGCTGTAGCCCAGAGCGAACTCCAGGGCATTGCCCTTGGCCTGCACGCGGTAGCCCGTGCCGACGATCTCCAGGCCCTTCTCGTAGCCCTGGGTGACGCCGGTGACCATGTTGGCGATCAGGGTGCGGGTGAGGCCGTGCCGGGCGCGGGCGTCGCGCTCGTCGTTGGGACGCGTCACCGTGAGGGTGCCGTCGTCCTCGCGCGCGACCGCGATGGGCTCGACCACCGTGTGGGTCAGGGTGCCCTTGGGGCCCTTCACCGTGACCTGAGGGCCGTCGATGGACACCTCGACGCCCGACGGGACTGCAATGGGAAGCCTTCCGATGCGTGACATCCTCTGCTCCTCACCAGACGTAGGCGAGGACTTCCCCGCCTACGCCCTTCTTCGCGGCCTGTCGATCGGTGAGCAGCCCCGACGACGTGGACAGGATCGCCACACCGAGTCCGCCCAGGACGCGCGGCAGGGCCGTGCTCTTCGCGTAGACCCGCAGGCCCGGCTTGGAGACGCGGCGCAGGCCGGCGATCGAGCGCTCCCGGCTGGGCCCGTACTTCAGGTCGAGCACGAGGGACTGGCCCACGCGGGCCTCCTCCACGTGCCAGTCGCCGATGTAGCCCTCCTGCTTGAGGATCTGGGCGATCCCCGCCTTGATCTTGGAGTGCGGCATCGTGACACTGTCGTGGTACGCCGAGTTGGCGTTGCGCAGACGCGCCAGCATGTCTGCGATCGGGTCGGTCATGGTCATGGCCATCAGGCCCTTCTCGCCGTGGTTTCCCTTCGGGACCTGCGGCGTCGGTGGTTACCAGCTGCTCTTGGTGATTCCGGGGAGTTCGCCCGCGTGTGCCATGTCTCGGAAGCAGATCCGGCACAGGCCGAACTTGCGGTACACGGCATGCGGACGCCCGCAGCGCGTGCATCGCGTGTATGCGCGTACCGCGAACTTGGGCTTGCGCTGCTGCTTCTCGACTAGTGCCTTCTTCGCCACGGTCAGGACTCCTTGAAGGGGAAGCCGAGGCGGCGCAGGAGCGCACGGCCCTCGTCGTCGGTTTCGGCGGTGGTGACGACCGTGATGTCCATGCCACGGACGCGGTCGATCTTGTCCTGGTCGATCTCGTGGAACATCGACTGCTCGTTGAGGCCGAAGGTGTAGTTGCCCCGCCCGTCGAACTGGCGCGGGGAGAGACCGCGGAAGTCGCGGATGCGCGGGAGGGCGATCGACAGCAGGCGGTCGAGGAACTCCCACATGCGGTCCCCGCGCAGCGTCACGTGGGCGCCGATCGGCATGCCCTCGCGGAGCTTGAACTGCGCGATCGACTTGCGGGCCTTGGTCACCTGCGGGCGCTGACCGGTGATCTCCGAAAGATCGCGGATGGCGCCCTCGATGAGCTTCGAGTCGCGAGCCGCCTCGCCCACGCCCATGTTGACCACGATCTTCGTGAGACCCGGGACCTGCATGATGTTGTCGTAGCCGAACTCCTCGCGCATGCCCGGGACGATCTCCGCCCGGTAGCGCTCCTTGAGTCGGGGAATCCTGTGCTCCGTCACCGTTGCGGTCATCAGATGTCCTTACCCGTCCTCTTGGAGTAGCGGACGCTGCGCTCGGCCTCGTAGGAGCTGCCGTCGGCGCGCCGCTTCTCCACCTTCTCCTTGCGGAATCCCACCCGTGTCGGGCGGTTGTCCTCCGGGTCGACCACCATGACGTTGGAGACGTGGATCGGTGCCTCCGTGGTAATGATGCCGCCCGTCTTCGCACCGCGATTGTTCTGTCCCACGCGCGTGTGCTTCTTGATGCGGTTCACTCCCTCGACGATCACGCGGTCGGAATCGGGAATGACCTCGATGACCTTGCCGGTCATGCCGCGGTCCTTGCCGCTGATGACCTGCACCAGATCGCCCTTGCGGACGTAGAGGCCGGGCATGTCAGAGCACCTCCGGGGCGAGCGAAATGATCTTCATGAAGCGCTTCTCACGAAGCTCCCGACCCACGGGGCCGAAGATGCGGGTGCCCCGGGGCTCGCCGTCGCCCTTGAGGATGACCGCAGCGTTCTCGTCGAAGCGGATGTAGGAGCCGTCCGGACGGCGATGCTCCTTGCGGGTGCGGACGACGACGGCCTTGACGACCTCGCCCTTCTTGACCCCGCCTCCGGGAATGGCGTCCTTGACTGTGGCGACGATGATGTCCCCGATGCCCGCGTAGCGCCGTCCGGAGCCGCCGAGCACGCGAATGCACAGCAACTCCTTGGCGCCGGTGTTGTCGGCGACCTTGAGTCGGGACTCCTGCTGGATCACGTCACACTCCCCTACTTGGCCTTCTCGAGGATCTCGACGACTCGCCAGCGCTTGGTCGCGGAGAGCGGCCGCGTCTCCATGAGGAGCACCCGGTCGCCGACGCCGCAGGAAGTCTGCTCGTCGTGCGCCTTGAGCTTGCTCGTGCGACGGACGACCTTGCCGTACAGCGGGTGCTTGAAGCGGTCCTCGACCGCCACGACGACCGTCTTGTCCATCTTGTCGCTGACGACGTACCCCTCGCGCACCTTGCGATTGGCGCGCGTGGCGGTCGCCGCAGTGGGCGTCTCGCTACTCATGCCGCACCTCCCACGTGCTCGACGGGCGTGATGCCCAGCTCTCGCTCGCGCATCACGGTGTAGATGCGCGCGATGTCCTTGCGCACGGCGCGCAGGCGGCCGTGGCTCTCCAACTGTCCGGTCGCGCCCTGGAACCGCAGGTTGAACAGCTCCTCCTTGGCCTCGCGCAGGCGCGTGACGAGTTCCTCGTCGTCCAGGCCCCGGAACTCCTGTGGCGATGTCCCTGAGGCCATCAGTCCTCCCGCGTCTCGTCGCGCCGCACGATGCGGCACTTCATCGGCAGCTTGTGCATGGCGCGCGTCAACGCCTGGATCGCCACCTTCTCGTTGGGGTAGCTCAGCTCGAACATGACGCGGCCGGGCTTGACGTTGGCCACCCACCATTCCGGGGAGCCCTTGCCTGAGCCCATCCGCGTCTCGGCGGGCTTCTTGGTGAGCGGGCGGTCGGGGAAGATGGTGATCCACACCTTGCCGCCGCGGCGGATGTGCCGGGTGATCGCGATACGGGCAGACTCGATCTGGCGGTTCGTGACGTAGGCCGGCTCGAGTGCCTGCAGGCCGTACGTCCCGAAGGTCACCTCGGTGCCACCCTTCGCGGCGCCGCTGCGTCCGGGGTGGTGCTGCTTGCGGTGCTTGACCTTGCGCGGGATCAGCATGATCAGACCTCACCTTCCACCGGTGCCGCGGGCACGGCCTCGGGCGACTCCAGGCCGCTCTCGGGTGCCTCTCCCTCGTCTCGGCGCAGGGGACGTCGCGGCCGCTCCGGGCGCTGGCGATGGCCGAGGCGGGCAGCCGCTGCCGCCGCCTCGCGCTCCGCGCGGCTGGTCGGGGCGTCGCCCTTGTAGATCCAGACCTTGACGCCGATGCGCCCGAACGTCGTGCGGGCCTCGTAGAAGCCGTAGTCGATGTCCGCGCGCAGCGTGTGGAGCGGGACGCGTCCCTCGCGGTAGAACTCGGTGCGGCTCATCTCCGCCCCGCCGAGTCGGCCGGACACCTGGACCCGGATGCCCTTGGCGCCGGCCTTCATCGTGGACTGCATGCCCTTGCGCATGGCCCGGCGGAACGAGACGCGGCTGGACAGCTGCTCGGCGATCCCCTGCGCCACCAGCTGCGCGTCCATCTCGGGGTTCTTCACCTCGAGGATGTTGAGCTGAACCTGCTTGCCGGTGAGCTTCTCCAGGTCGGCGCGGATGCGGTCGGCCTCGGCTCCCCGGCGCCCGATGACGATGCCGGGCCGCGCGGTGTGGATGTCGACGCGCACGCGCTCCCGCGTCCGCTCGATCTCGACCTTGGAGATGCCCGCGCGCTCCATGCCCTTGCTCAGGAGCTTGCGGATCTGGACGTCCTCCTGGACGTAGTCGCGGTAGCGCTGGCCGGTCTTGGAGGAGTCCGCGAACCACCGCGAGGTGAAGTCCGTGGTGACCCCGAGACGGAAGCCGTGGGGATTGACCTTCTGGCCCATGTCAGGACTCCTTCCGACTGCCTGCGGCGGCACGGCGCCGGGAGGCGCGAGGCGCCGCCTCTCCGGCGGTCACCGACTCCAGGACGACGGTGATGTGGCTGGTGCGCTTGCGGATCCGGTAGGCCCGGCCCTGGGCCCGAGGGCGGAAGCGCCGCATCGTGGGCCCCTCGTCGACGTAGGCCTCGGACACGACGAGCGTGTCGGGGTCGAGGTTGTGATTGTTCGTGGCGTTGGCGATGGCGCTGTCGAGCACCTTGCCGACCGGCTCGCTCGCGTCCTGAGGGGCGAATCGCAGCACCGCCTGGGCGTCCGACGCCGTCAGACCTCGGATGAGATCCACGACGCGGCGCGCCTTGGTAGGCGTGACGCGGACGTACCGCGCCTGGGCCCTGGCTTCCATGTCTCTTCCCTTGCCTCTCGGATTACTTGCGCTTCGCCTTGCGGTCGTCCTTGACGTGGCCCCGGAAGGTCCGCGTCGGGGCGAACTCGCCCAGCTTGTGGCCGACCATCTGCTCGGTCACGAAGACCGGGACGTGCTTGCGCCCGTCATGCACGGCGATGGTGTGGCCGAGCATCGCCGGGACGATCATCGAGCGTCGCGACCAGGTCTTGATGACCTGCTGGCTCTTGGCCTCGTTCTGGGCGTTCACCTTCTTGAGAAGGTGGTCGTCCACGAAGGGGCCCTTCTTCAGGCTTCTCGGCACGGTCGTCTCCTAGCGCTTCTTGCCGGTCTTGCGTCGACGGACGATCAACTTGTTGCTCGCCTTCTTGGCCTTGCGGGTGCGACCCTCGGGCTTGCCCTTCGGGTTCACCGGGTGACGCCCACCGGACGTCTTGCCCTCGCCGCCGCCGTGCGGGTGGTCCACCGGGTTCATGGCGACGCCGCGCACGGTGGGTCGGCGACCCTTCCAGCGCATGCGGCCGGCCTTGCCCCAGTTGATGTTGGACTGCTCGGCGTTGCCGACCTCGCCCACCGTGGCGCGGGCACGCACGTCCACGTTGCGGATCTCGCCGGACGGCATGCGCAACTGGGCGTAGGGGCCGTCCTTGGCGACGAGCTGGACGCTGGAGCCGGCGGCGCGGGCGATCTTGGCCCCGCCTCCCGGCTTGAGCTCCACGGCGTGGATCACCGTGCCCACGGGGATGTTGCGGAGGGGGAGGTTGTTGCCCGGCTTGATGTCGGCCGAGGGCCCGGTCTCCACCACGTCGCCCTGGGAGAGCTTGTGGGGGGCGAGGATGTACCGCTTCTCGCCATCGGCGAAGTGCAGCAGGGCGATGCGGGCCGTGCGATTCGGGTCGTACTCGATGTGCGCCACCTTGGCCGGTACGCCGTCCTTGTCGGCCCGCCGGAAGTCGATGACGCGGTAGGCCCGCTTGTGACCACCGCCCTGGTGCCGGGTGGTGATGCGCCCTGAGTTGTTGCGCCCGCCCTTGCCCGGCAGCGGGCGCACGAGGGACTTCTCCGGCTCCGACCTCGTGACCTCGACGAAGTCGGCCGAGCTGGACCCACGACGCCCGGGGGTCGTCGGCTTGTACTTGCGAATTCCCATGTCCTCGTCCCTCGCCCTAGCTGACCGGTCCGCCGAAGATGTCGATGCGGTCGCCCTGGGCCACCGAGACGATGGCCCGCTTGGTCGCGGCCCTCCGCCCGTAGCCCCGGCGGGTCCGCACCCTCTTGCCTTCGCGGTTGCTGGTGTTGACCGACAGGACCTTCACGCCGAAGACCTTCTCGACGGCGATCTTGATCTCGGTCTTGTTGGCATCCGGGTCGACGAGGAAGGTGTACTTGATCTCATCGAGGAGGCCGTAGCTCTTCTCGGAGATCACCGGCGCGAGCAGGATGTCGCGCGGATCCGGGCTTCTCATGCCGACACCTCCGACTCCGTGGCGACCGCCTTGGCGCCCTTGCCCCGGGCCGGCCCGGCGACGAACACGTCGAGGGCCTCACGGGTGAACACGACGTCGTCGCTCACGAGGACGTCGTACGTGTTGAGCTGATCGGGGGCCATCACGGTGACGCCGGGAAGGTTGCGCAGGCTCAGCCAGCTGGTGAGCTCGTCGCGCATCACGACGGCCAGGACGTGCGAGCGGCTCGTGAGCTCGGAGAGCAGGGCCCGGGCGGACTTGGCGCTCGGCACATCGCCGTCGACGATGGACTGGACCACGTGGATGCGGCCCTCGCGCGCCCGGTCGGACAGTGCCCCCCGCAGCGCGGCGGCCTTCATCTTCTTGGGGGTGCGCTGGGCGTACCCGCGGGGCGTCGGACCGTGCACGGTTCCGCCGCCGGCGAACTGCGGGGCCCGCGTGGAGCCCTGGCGCGCACGGCCGGTGCCCTTCTGCTTGTAGGGCTTCTTGCCGCCGCCGCTCACCTCGCCCCGGGTCTTGGTGTCGTGCGTCCCCTGGCGGGCCGCCGCCAGCTGGGCGACGACCACCTGATGGATGAGGGGGACGTTCACCTGGACGTCGAAGATCTCCACCGGCAGGTCCACAGACCCCGACTTCTTGCCGGCGCTGTCGAGCACGTCGATCGTGGTCACGAGCTCACCGCCTTCGATGTCGAGCGGACGAGCACGAGCCCGCCCTTGGGCCCGGGGATCGCGCCCTTGATGAGGATCAGGCCGCGGTCCGCGTCCACGGCGTGGACCGTGAGGCCCTGCGTGGTGTGGCGGCGGGCACCCATGCGGCCGGCCATGCGCAGGCCCTTGAAGACGCGCGACGGGGTCGCGCAGGCGCCGATGGAGCCGGGCTTGCGGTGGTTGCGGTGGGCGCCGTGCGAGGCCCCCACGCCCGAGAAGCCGTGGCGCTTCATGACGCCGGCGAATCCCTTGCCCTTGGAGGTCCCGGTCACGTCCACGACCTCGCCGGCGGCGAAGGACTCGGCCCCCACCTCCTGCCCGACGGTGTACTCGGTCGCGTCGTCGGTCCTCAACTCGATGAGGTGGCGTCGCGGGGCCACGCCCGCCTTGGCGAAGTGCCCGGCCGCCGGCTTCGTCACCTTGCGCGGATCGATCGCGCCGAAGCCGATCTGCACCGCGGAATACCCGTCGCTGTCCGGGGTGCGCACCTGCGTGACGACGCACGGGCCCGCCTTGACGACGGTCACCGGGACGACGCGGTTGTTCTCGGCCCATACCGGGGTCATGCCGAGATTCTCGACCACCACGCCCTACACGTGCAGCTAAATGATCTCTCACACTCTACAGATTGATCTCGGTGGCGATGCGTGCGGGGAGTTCCA
>JBJTJS010000268.1:0-3588 GCA_046096085.1 bacterium | reverse complement strand
CAGCGTGATGCTGCCCGCCGTCGCGGCCACGGAGACCGACCGGAGCGCCACAAGAATCAGACTCGTCGATCCGATCTGGGGTTATCCAGATGCGTCGATCACCGGCTTCAAAGGCCGGGATAAAGAGGGCACGGAGTGCGGTCCCGACGTCGAGGAGAGCATGACCGAGGGCAAGACCCTGACCGTCGACAACACGGACACCTCCGGCTACACCGGGAACGTGGTCGTCTACCGGCACTCCGACAACAAGGCGGTGGCCCAGGAGTGGACAGGCTCGACGGACGGCACCGGCGATTGGGCGCGCATCGACGTGACCATCAAGAAGATCGGGGGCTGCCGGTAGGGCGGGGTGAGGTCGGCGTCGACAGCCATTGCCTCGGAGCTACCCGGCGCACTCTCTACCCGTCGGAGGCGCCGACCAGACGGTGGAAGGCCCGGACGGCCTGCTGGGCCACGGCATCGTCGTCGAGCCCGTCAGCGCAGCCCGCGGCACCCACCGCCCCGACCACGGCAGAGTCGACCGTGAGCGGGACACCGCCCATGAGGAACAGGGCCTTGGGGATGGACGGAAGCTGGCTACTGTCCTGAGTCCCCTGCTGGATCATGGTGAACGCGTCGCGAGTCGAGATCCGCAGGTTCAGCGCCGTCCAGGCCTTCTGGATCGCGCCATCCACGAACTGCTCGGTGGCGCCATCGGTGCGCAGGAGCACCAGCAGGATGCCGGCATGATCCACTACCGCCACGGCCACATCGGACTGACGCTCGCGGCCGGCCCGGATGCCGACCTGGGCGATGTGGAGAGCCGCCTGCGCACTGATCGAGGTCGTCGTCACCAGCGCGGGGGTTAGGCCTGGCCTCGGCCCTACCTCGTCGGTCATGGGGTTCCTCCGCTGGGGTGCGATCTGCCGGGCGCGACTGCAGCGTAGCCAAGTCTACGCGATGTGAGGGCGCGTTGGATTAGAGGTGGAGGGCCGCCTCGGCGCGATCGGAGTCTTCCTCGCTGTGTCGCCTAGGCAAGACTGCGATCAGAGAAGCTCCTCCTCCGTGACGAGCTTCCATTCGCCACGTTCCACCGATCCCCGTGATGCCGTCCAGTCCATGCCCCGCGCGGATGTGCGACGGCGGTCCGCTGCCGTCGTCGGTTACCTCGATCTTGACGGAGTCGCTCTGGACCATGTCAATGCGAACGCTGACTGCGCGGGCCTGCCCGTGGGTGCAGGCGTTGTGAATGGCCTCTTCGACGACCCCGCAGACTCGGCGTTCCGTCACCGGGTCTTCCTGCAGCGCCGCGATGGCTTCGGCCGATACCTCGCCCTGCATGGTGAGCAGTCCTCCCCAGCGCTGGCGCAGCAGGTCCAGATGGGCTCCGATCCCAATCCGAGGGCCGACGTCGCCGCTGCGCAGTGACTCCAAATCGCGATTGAGGAGTTCCAGCAGCGTGCGGCAGCGCGCCATGGTTTCACGCCACGCCGACTACTGGGACTCCTGCTGGGCCTCTGCTTGCAGGCGGAGGGTGAGGACCACGGCAGCAAGGCGCCCCTGGATGGGTCCGTGAAGGATCTGCGCCACCTGTCGACGCAACGGCTCGGCGCGCGCCTCAAGGAGCGCTCTCAACTCCTGACGTTCCCGAACCTGCTCGGCCAGGACATCGTCGTCGCGACGAAGGAGATCGAGCACATGCGTCATGACGACCCCAATGACCAGCATGAGGAGGAGACTCAGCCAGAACCAGCCCATCCCCAGCGCCGTGTTGTCGACGGAGTAGGCACTCCCGAGGAGAAGCCATTGCGTGACGAGTCCCACGGCGAAGGCCATGGCGCTGGCGAGGATGACGAAAGCCCCGGAGTTGACGCGGAGCGCACGCATGAACGGCCGCTGCCAGTGATCGAGTGCGAACATGGCGATGCTCCATGGCAGCAGTCCGGCGAGCGAGCGCCCGAGGAGCGTCACGCCGCCGAACGACAGCGACAGCGGTACGTAGCTGAGGATCGCGATGGAGAGGCTCCAGCCGGGGCCCAAGCGCCAAGGCAGTGGGACCGCTGTGGTGGGGGGATCCTGCGGGGGCTGTGGAGGCTCGGGAGTGGCTGCGACCTCAGGGAGGCTCAGCATCCCATCAGACACCCGGGCCCGCGATGAGAGCAGCCCGTCGACAACCGCGCCGAGGATGAGGATGACGAGCATCGTGGCGGGGACGGTCGCGGGCGAGTAGAGAGCCAGGGCCAGGGTCGCGGCGGAGATGCCGAGGACCAAGAGGCGCAGGTGGCGCATGAGCCGCCTTCCGTGGGGAAGCTGGGCCTTACCCCTAATGTCTATCAAGACACTAGGAATACCTTTTAATTCCCTTGGAAGGCGTGTCGCAGGAGGGCCCCAGGCTTTCCCGATCAGGAGAGGCTCCGCACACCGGTGCACGTTGGGCTGGCGGTGGCCAGGGGCGGGGTCGAACCGCCGACCTCCCGATCTTCAGTCCGGCTCGGTAAAGCGAAGGGGCAAGATCGAGACTCGGTGATCCGCAGGCGTGACGGTGATCAACGCGCCCCGGTGGATGTAGTTCTCGGATGCGGAGATCGCGTCGAGCACTTGCTTGCCGACGTCCTGTGGACGCATGGCCTGCGCCCGGATCTGGATCACGCTCGGGAGGCCGAGACCACGCAACGCCAGGAGCGATCCAAAGTCGAGGTCTTGAGTGCTGATGACCCAGCCGCCTCGGCTTGCGAAGTCCAGGATGTTGACGTCACTGGCGTCTGGTGATCCGCTGGCGCTCCACTGCTCCACGTCCAGGCCCGCGTCCGACAGGACTCCCTCCACCGGGGCGAGAGATTCATGTCGATGAGGAACTTCATGCCGGAAGGGAGATCTCCACTTCTTCGGCGCGCCAGGCAGCATAGGAGAGAGCCTGGGCCATGTGCTCCGCCGTCACATACGGGTACGCATCGACGATCTCGTCAGTGGTCTTGCCTGCAGCGACCAGGGCGTCGCCCGTCACGACCACCTCATGTCGCTCGTGCTCTGACTCACAGCGCTGTTCCTGGGCGTCCGGATGAGCCGCGAACTTTCCAGGCACGCACACCCACACCGGTGCTATTTTCGCGTCGTGCCCCGCGTCGCTCGCATCGCCGCCGTGACGCTCCTGGTGGGAGGGCCCTGCCCGCCATCGTCCGAGAGGATCGCCGTATGACCGACACGCTCTTCGCTGACGTCGCCGTGTTCGACAGTAGGAAGGGACTCCTGACGGAGCCATCCCAGGTCCTCGTCAAGGACGGACTGATCGCGAGCATCACCCCGGGGAGTGCGCCGCCCCCGGGCAGCGACGGGGCTACGGTCATCCAGGGGCGAGGCAAGACGCTCATCCCCGGCCTCATCGATGCGCACTGGCATTCCATGTTCGCCAACATCCCGCTGAGTGATGCGATGTCGGGAGACCCGGGCTACCTCCACGTGGTCGCGGGACGGGGGGCGACCGCCACTCTGCTGCGCGGATTCACCTCGGTGAGGGACGCCGGCGGCCCCGCCTTCGGCCTCAAGCGCGCCATTGACGAGGGGGTAGTTGCAGGCCCGCGCATCTACCCGTCAGGTGCATTCATCTCCCAG
>JBJTJS010000267.1:0-34548 GCA_046096085.1 bacterium | reverse complement strand
CGGCCCGCCGACGATCCCCCCCAGCCCGACCCCGCCGCGCACCTGCCCGCCGCCGAGCCGGGCCGGGACGACCCTGCGCAGGACGATCCTGCGCAGGACGATCCTGCGGCCGCACCCGAGCCCGCGCCTGCGAAGAAACTGCCGCTTCCGCCGGGCCCGGTGGTTCCCGCCGGCCTGCCCGCCGAGGTCGACCCGCTGGCGTCGTACCAGGGCCAGTTCCTCTGCTCCCCCGATCCGAAGCCGGGCGCGCTGAAGATCACCGAGATGCTGCAGCAGACCTACACGACGACCGACGCGATCTGGATCCCCCGGGACTGCTCGGTCGGCGGTCGCAGCGAGCACAAGGAGGGCCGCGCCGTCGACTGGATGATCGACCAGAGCGTGCCCGCGGAGAACGCCCAGGCCGAGTCCTTCCTGAAGTGGCTGCTGGCCTCGGACGCGACCGGCGAGCCCTTCGCGATGGCGCGCCGCCTCGGCATCATGTACATCGGCTGGGGCGACGAGATCTGGGAGTCCTACACCCAGACGTGGACCGAGCTCAAGGGCTGCTACTCCAAGCCCGACGACGGCTACGACACGTACTGCCATCGCGACCACATCCACCTGTCCCTGTCGTGGGACGGCG
The DNA here is from genome assembly GCA_046096085.1 of bacterium. Taxonomy (GTDB): domain Bacteria; phylum Actinomycetota; class Actinomycetes; order S36-B12; family S36-B12; genus Mxb001. Next base: position 33,923 of record JBJTJS010000267.1, on the reverse strand, counting down.
CCGCCGCGCAGACCAGCTTCTGGGGCGGCGACCCCACGCCGCCGCCCGCGTGCCTGACCGATGAGGAGGCGGCCGCCGACGCCATGCCGGTCGGCAACGGGCTGGACTACCTGCCGATCACGCCCCGGCGGCTCGTCGACACGCGCTCGGGCCTTGGCCTCGAGCGCCAGCCCTGCCGCCTCACGCAGGTGTCCTCCGGCGGTCCCGGGGCCCCGATCGTCATCAACATCGGCGCCCAGGCGGACAACCCCGGCGAGGGCACCAGGGCCGTCGCGGTGCGGGTGGTGAGCTCGGGGTCCAATTCGCCCGCGTCGCTGCGCGCGCTCACCGGCGGTGACGCCACGGTCCTCAGCGTCGCCATGAACGGCCGCCGCGAGATGACGACCATCCTTCCGGTGGCGACGGACGGCACGCTCGCGTTCACGTCCGACTCCGGGGCCGGCCATCTCGCCGTCGACCTTCTCGGGTACTTCGTCAAGCCGGCCACCGCGACCGACGCCGGCGGCGGGCGACTGCTCACGCAGTCCGGGCTGGTCGCCTACGACTCCCGCAGGGGCCAGCAGCCGCTGGGCCCGGGCGAGAAGCGGCTCATCGACGTCGGGCTCGCGGCCACGTCCGAGGGCCCCCCGGCGGCGGCGCTCGTGAGCGTCACCGCCGTGCGCGGCGAGGGGGCCGGGTCCCTGGTCGTGCGCCGCACCGGCGATCGCCGTACCGCGGCGACCCAGGCGCTCGCCTACCGCAAGGGCGAGCGGTCGACCACGAACATCCTCACTGCTCTCGATGCCGAGGGGCGCATCACGGTCGTCAACGCCAGCGCCAAGCCGGTCGACGTCGTCATCGCCCTGCAGGCCTCGGCCGTGCGGACCCAGTCGCTCGGGTACCTCCTGGTCCCCGTGGCCCCCAAGCCGGTCGAGCCGCGCCGGACCACCCTGACGCGGGTGCTCCGCAAGCCCACGGGCGCCAAGGCGGCCGTGCTCCAGGTGAGCCTTCGATCGACGGGCGCGGGCGGCTCGGTGACCTTCTGGTCCCTGCTCGAGCCCGAAGGGGCCTCCCTGTCGGTGGCGCGCGGCGGCGCGACGTCGGCACTCGTCATCGTCCCGCTCAGCCGCGACGGGCGCATCGTGCGCTCGGTCGACGGAGAGAACCTGCAAGTCGACGCCGCTGTGGTGGCGTACCTGCGGTAGTCAGCGCCCGCGCTTACGATCGGGCGGTGACCGACCTCAATCCCGCCCAGCTCGAGGCGGTCACCCATCGCGGGTCGCCACTGCTCATCGTCGCGGGCGCCGGCTCGGGCACGACCCGTGTCCTCACCAGCCGCATCGCCCACCTGGTCCGCGACCAGGGCATGCGTCCCGGGGAGATCCTGGCCATCACGTTCACCAACAAGGCCGCGCGGGAGATGGTCGAGCGCGTCGCCGCCCAGGTGGGCCCGGTCTCTCGCTCGATGTGGGTGTCGACCTTCCACTCCGCCTGCGTGCGCATCCTCAGGCGGGAGGCGAAGCACCTCGGGATCTCCTCCTCCTTCTCGATCTACGACTCCGCGGACTCCCAGCGCCTCATGGGCATGGTGCTGCGCGACCTCGACCTCGACCCGAAGCGCCATCCGCCGCGTGCCTTCGCGGCTCGCGTGTCCGCGCTGAAGAACGAGCTCATCGACGAGGACACGTTCTCCCGGGGCGCCCAGACCCCCGCCGACCAGGTCCTGGCGGAGGCGTACCGCGAGTACCAGCGTCGGCTCCGCCAGGCCAATGCCTTCGACTTCGACGATCTCATCGGGGCCACCGTGGCCCTCCTCCAGCTGCATCCGGAGGTGGCCGAGCACTACCACCGGCGCTTCCGCCACGTGCTCGTCGACGAGTACCAGGACACCAATCACGCCCAGTACGTCCTCGTGCGCGAGCTCGTGGGCGACGGCTCGGACGGTGTCCCCCCCGCCGAGTTGTGCGTCGTCGGCGACGCCGACCAGTCCATCTACGCCTTCCGCGGCGCCACGATCCGCAACATCGAGGAGTTCGAGCGCGACTATCCCGATGCCCGCACCGTCGTGCTCGAGCAGAACTACCGGTCCACGCAGACCATCCTCGACGCGGCCAACCGCGTCATCTCGCGGAACTCGTCCCGTCGCCCCAAGAGGCTGTGGACCGAGGCCGGGGCGGGCGACCCGATCACGGTGTACGTCGCGGACGACGAGCATGACGAGGCCACGTTTGTCGCCGACGAGATCGACACCCTGATGGACAGCAGGGGCGTGCGGCCCTCGGACGTGGCCGTGTTCTATCGCACCAACGCCCAGTCCCGCTCCTTCGAGGAGATCCTCATCCGCGTGGGCCTCCCCTACACCGTGGTGGGCGGAGTGCGCTTCTACGAGCGCCGCGAGGTGCGCGACGCGATCGCCTACCTGCGTGCCGTCGCCAACCCCGACGACGACGTGTCCCTCCGCCGCATCCTCAACGTGCCGAAGCGCGGCATCGGGGATCGCGCGGAGGCCGCGATCGAGGCCTTCGCCCAGCGGGAGCGCATGTCCTTCGGGGCGGCCCTCGACCGCGTCGACGAGGTTCCGGGCCTGGCCCCGCGGTCGCTGGCGCAGGCGCGCGACTTCGCCCGGCTGCTCGGGGACCTGCGCACCCTGGTGGAGGCGGGGGAGGGCCCGGCCACCGTGCTGCAGGCGGCACTCGAGCAGACCGGATACCTCGCCGAGCTGCAGGGCTCCTCGGACCCGCAGGACCAGACCCGGGTGGAGAACCTCGCGGAGCTCGAGTCGGTCGCGGTGGAGTACGAGCGCGATAGCGACGAGCCGACCATGGAGGGCTTCCTCGAGCGAGTGTCGCTGGTGGCGGACGCCGACGACATTCCCGAGGACGATGAGGGCGTCGTCACGCTCATGACCCTGCACACCGCGAAGGGACTGGAATTCCCCGTCGTGTTCCTCACCGGCATGGAGGACGGCGTCTTCCCGCACATGAGGTCGCTCGGCTCCGAGGCGGAGCTCGAGGAGGAGCGAAGGCTCGCGTACGTCGGGATCACGCGGGCGCGCGAGAAGCTCTACCTCACCCGCGCGATGGTGCGCTCGGCCTGGGGGACCCCGACGACCAATCCCGCGTCGCGGTTCCTCGAGGAGATCCCCGAGGAACTCCTCGAGCATCGCCGGCTTGAGCCGGTGGCGACCTCCTGGGCGGGCCGTCCCGCGCCCGCGGCCGGGCCCCGGCCGCCGTCGGGGCCGCGCGCGCCGGGCGGTGCCCCGGTGCTCTCCCTCGAGGTGGGCGAGCGGGTGATGCACAAGACCTTCGGGGTCGGCACGGTCGTCGAGACGAACGGCGCCGGGGACCGGGCGGAGGCCACCATCGACTTCGGGTCCGCGGGCACCAAACGGCTGCTCCTGCGCTATGCGCCGGTGGAGCGGCTCGGCGGGTAGCGACCGCGCCGCGAGGGCCTGCGGCTGCCCTCAGTCCAGGTGGGCGAGGGCGAGCCCGATCTCGCGGATGACACGGCCGTCGACCGGAAGGGACAGGTGGCCCGCGCCGCGCACCAGGACGTTGCGCGCGGCGAGGTCGGGATGGGTGATGCGCGCGTTCGACTGCGGGATGACCAACTGGTCGATGTTGCTCCAGAAGGCGATGAACCGGGTGCGGCACTCGGGGGCGGGCTCGGCGAGCTCGAGGACGATGTCGCCGTCGGTGCGCATCTGCCGTGCGACCGGATGCGGCACCAGGTGAGCGGGCAGAGTCCCCGAGTGCGGGGTGCCGAGCGTCACCACCGTGTGGACCCGCTCGTCGCCGTCGAGGCGTTGGACGAGGTATCGCCCGATGAGCCCGCCCATGGAATGGCCGATGACGTGGACCCGGTCGTGGCCCGTCTCCTCGCACACCTCCTCCACGAGGTCCCCGAGTCGCACCGCGACCGACCGGATGTCGTCGGTGAGCGGGGAGTAGTTGAGGGCGTACGTCGTCCCGAAGCCTCTGCGCCGGAGGCCTCGTCGCATCAGCGTGAAGATGGACCGGTTGTCGAAGACGCCGTGCATGAGCACGATGGGCGTGCCCGCTGCGACGACGTCACCGACGACCAGCCCGCGCTGCGCGGGCGGCAGGCCGTCGAGGGAGTGGCGCTCCAGGTGCAGGCGCAGGCCCTCCTCGGCCAGTCCGAGGGGATACATCGCGAGGTGCGCGGTGATCCAGGCGGCCTCGACGGCGGCCCCGCGCACCGTGCTGGGGGAGGTCAGGGTCCGTCCGGCTCCCCGGACCCGGTCGAGCAGGCCCGTGCCTCCCCCCGTCTCCTCCGCGGTCGCCTCGTCCACCGTCCGACGTTAACCGACGGGGCGGGCGAATGTCGGCGAGTCGGCACCTCGCCTGTGCGGGGTCGCCTCGCCCTAGGCTGATGGGTGCGCACGAAGCCGGGAGCGCGAGAATCCGGGGCAGAGCGGAGGAGGTGCCGGTGTCGAGTCCGATCCGCGTCGTCGTCGCCAAGCCGGGCCTCGACGGCCACGACCGGGGGGCCAAGGTCGTGGCCCGTGCCCTGCGCGATGCCGGCATGGAGGTCATCTACACGGGCCTGCACCAGACGCCCGCGCAGATCGCCGAGACCGCCGTCCAGGAGGACGCGGACGCGATCGGCGTCTCCATCCTGTCGGGGGCGCACCTCGTGCTCTTCCCCGAGCTCATGGCCGAACTGCGGTCCCGCGGCGCTGAGGACGTGGTCGTGTTCGGGGGCGGCATCATCCCCGAGGGCGACATCCCGGAACTCACCCGCATCGGGGTCGCCCGCGTGTTCGGGCCCGGCACCCCGATGCAGGACATCGTGGACTGGGTGGGCGCCCACGTCGTCCCCGCGCGCACCTGACGGGGGCGCTTCCGGGCCGCCCGGGCGCGGCAGACCCTCGGCCGTCCCCCCGCCGCGAGATCAGTAGGCTCCCGACGACCGCAGTCGCCGTCGGAATGGCCAGTCCGTTTCGCCCCGCGACCCTGACCGCGCCCGAAGGATTCCTCCGTGGACCTGTACGAGTACCAGGCGAAGCACCTCTTCGACGTGCACGACGTCCCCGTGACGTCCGGCGAGGTCTGCTCCACGCCGGAGGCCGCGCATGAGGCCGCCCGCAAGATCGGATCGCCCGTGGTGGTCAAGGCCCAGGTGAAGACGGGTGGGCGAGGCAAGGCCGGGGGCGTCAAGCTGGCCGCCGATCCCGAGGAGGCTCACGACCGCGCGCGCGACATCCTCGGACTCGACATCAAGGGCCACATCGTCCGTCGCGTGCTCGTCACCGAGGCGACCGACATCGCCGAGGAGTACTACGTCTCCTTCCTCCTCGACCGTGCCCACCGCGCCTTCCTCGCCATGGCGAGCGTCGAGGGCGGCGTCGACATCGAGGAGGTCGCCGCCACGCGGCCCGAGGCGCTCGCCCTGGTGCGCATCGACGCGATCGGCGGCGTGGACGAGGCCAAGGCCCGCGAGATCGTCGAGAGCGCGGGCTTCCCCGAGGCGATCCGCGACCAGGTCGTGGCGATCCTCGTGCAGTTGTGGCGCGTGCTCGTCAAGGAGGACGCCACGCTGGTCGAGGTCAATCCCCTGGTGCTCTCCGCCGACGGACGCGTGCTCGCCCTCGACGGCAAGGTGACCCTCGACGACAACGCGAACTACCGCCACGCCTCCCATGCCGACCTCGTCGACCGCGACGACACCGACCCCATCGAGTTGCGGGCCCAGGAGTTCGACCTGAACTACGTCAAGCTCGACGGCGAGGTCGGCATCATCGGCAACGGTGCGGGCCTGGTCATGAGCACGCTCGATGTCGTCGCCTACGCGGGCGAGGAGTTCGGCGGCGTCCGACCGGCGAACTTCCTCGACATCGGCGGCGGGGCGAGCGCGGAGGTGATGTCCAACGGGCTCGACATCGTGCTCAACGACCCGGATGTCCGCGCGGTCTTCGTCAACGTGTTCGGCGGCATCACGTCCTGCGATGCCGTCGCGAACGGCATCGTGCAGGCCGTCGGGGCGCTCGCGGAGCGCGGGACCCCGGTGACCAAGCCGATCGTGTGCCGCATCGATGGCAACAACGCCGTCGAGGGACGACGCATCCTCACCGAGTTCGGCCACCCGCTCGTCGAGATGGTGGAGACCATGGACGACGCGGCGAGCCGCGTCGCGGAGTTGGCGGGGAGCGCCGCATGACCATCTGGCTCGATGCCGGCAGCCGCATCCTCGTCCAGGGGATGACCGGCTCCGAGGGGACCAAGCACACCCGCCGCATGGTGGCCAGTGGCGCGCAGGTCGTCGCCGGGGTGACCCCCGGCAAGGGCGGCCAGGAGGTCGACGGCATCCCCGTCTTCGGCAATGTCGGGGAGGCGATGGCGGCCACCAGCGCGGACGTGAGCGTCGTCTTCGTGCCGCCCCGATTCGCCGAGGCCGCCGTGGAGGAGGCCGTCGACGCGGCGATCCCGCTGTGCGTCGTCATCACCGAGGGCATTCCCGTCCACGACACGGCGCAGTTCTTCCAGTACGCCGTCAACGCCGGCGGCACGCGCATCATCGGTCCCAACTGCCCCGGCATCATCTCCCCGGGGCAGTCCAATGCGGGCATCATCCCCGCCGACATCACCGGGCCGGGGCCGATCGGGCTGGTGTCGAAGTCCGGCACGCTGACCTACCAGATGATGTACGAGCTCAGCGACATCGGCTTCTCCACCTGTGTCGGCATCGGGGGCGATCCGATCATCGGCACCACGCACATCGACTGCCTCGCGGCGTTCGAGGCCGATCCCGCGACCGAGGCGATCGTCATGATCGGGGAGATCGGGGGCGACGCGGAAGAGCGTGCCGCCGCGTTCATCGCCGACAACGTCACCAAGCCGGTGGTGGGCTACGTGGCGGGCTTCACCGCACCCGAGGGCAAGACGATGGGCCACGCGGGTGCCATCGTCTCGGGGTCCTCGGGGACCGCGCAGGCGAAGAAGGAGGCCCTCGAGGCCGTGGGCGTGCGCGTGGGTCAGACCCCCAGCGAGACCGCGCGGCTCATGCGGTCGCTGCTGCGCGGCTAGCGCCCGCGGTGGCGCGCCGTTACCGCGTCTGGCCCGCGCTCCCTGCGAGGCTGGTCCGGTGACCGAGGTTGTCGCGCGCCCCGGCGCGCCGGAGCGCCGCGAGGCCCGTGCCCCGGACGCCCCGGCGCCGCTGCCGCTCGTCGTGGCCGGCGCCCTCGCCGGGGTCGCCGCGGCCGGACTCGGACTGGTCCTGCTCGGCATGCCCGTCCTCCTCGCATGGCTTCTCGCCCCCGACATCGAAGAGCCCTGGTTCGTCATGGTGGAGGTGGCAGCAGGCGCCTGGCTGGCGGGCCAGGGCCTCCCCCCGCGCATCGACGGCGTCGTCATCACCCTCCTGCCCTACGGCCTCGGCCTCGCCGCCTGCCTCATGCTCTTCCTCGCCGGCCGATGGGCGGCCCGCGCCTCGTCGGCGGCGCGCCCCGTCGAGGCCCTGGTCGTCGCCGTGTCCGGGGCCCTCGCCTACGGCGCCTGCGCCGCTGTCGTCGCCGCGCTGGCGCGCGGGGTGGCGGTGCCGCCGACGCGAGCGCTGGCGACCACGGCGGCGATCGCCGCCGTGACGATCGCGTGGGGCGCGTGCACGACGCCCGCGCTGCGCGGGCAGACCGTGGGCCGACTGCCCGCCCCGGTGCGCGCGAGCGCGGCAGCCGCCGGCATCACGATGTCGGGCCTGCTCGTCGCGGGCTGCGTCCTGCTCCTCGTCGGGCTGCTGCTGCATGCGGCCCAGGTCGGCGTCCTCGTCGACCTGCTCGTCGCCGACCTGTCCTCGGCCATCCTGGTGGCCGGGCTCAGCCTCGGCTACCTCCCGAACCTCATCGCCTGGTCGATGGCGACCGTCCTCGGGACAGGCGTGCAGGCGTCGGGGGTCGCGCTGGAGTCGGCAGCGCTCCCGGCGTTCCCGCCGCTGGCTGCGCTCCCCGTGGACCTCCCGGGGTCCTTCGCCCTCCCCCTCCTCGCGGTCGCGGCCGGCATGCTCGGCGGCGCGGCGCTGCGCCGGAGGGGCATGACGGGAGGCGACGGCATCCTCGCCGGGCTCGGCGCGAGCGCACTCGTCGGCGCGACTACGGTGCTCCTCGTGCAGTTGTCGAGCGGTGCCCTGGGCACGGACCGGCTGGCCCATGTGGGGCCGGATCCGGTGATGGCCGGCGCCTGGGCGGCCGGCCTCGCGCTCGGCGGCATGCTCGTCGTGGCGGCCTGGCCGAGTCGCCGGACCGGAGGCGACGGCGATGGCTAGCCCGCTGCCCCTGCCGGACCTCGAACCGCAGGCGCCCGAGCGCGCGCCCGCCCGCCCGCAGCCGAGCCGCCCGCGCACGCCCGCGCGACCGGCACGACCTGCGATGCGCGCCCCCCGGCCGGAGCCGCGCACGGACGAGAGGGCCGAGCAGAAGAGCGAGCCGCAGGCCGAAGGCCGGCCGTCGCGCCCCGCGGGGCCCCGCGACGAGACATCGGGCGCACGCCGCCCGCGCCCCGAGCGCCAGGTCGCCGCGGCGTCGTTCCCGTCGCGCCTGGGCGGAGCGGCGATCGACGGCCTGGTGCTCCTCGTCGGCAGTGGCCTCATCGTCGCCTGGATCTCCGCGCGGGACTTCCGCACCACACAGGTGCGTCTCGACGCGGCCACGGGGGAGGCGAGCGTCATCGCAGGGGCCACGACGTCGCCCTGGGTCCTCGCCGGGATCCCGCTGGTCCTCACGGCGGCGTACATGATCCTCCTCATCGGGCTCTGGGGCCGCACCCTCGGCGGCTGGGCCGTGGGGATCCGCTGCCTGCCCATCGACCCGGCGACGGGTGCGCCCCTGCCCTACGCGCGGCCCGGCCTCATCGTGGGAGCGCGCCGCTGGCTGCTGCTGTACGGCGTCGCCGGCGCGCTCAGCCTGCTGCCCGTGGTGGGCGGCTTCGCGTGGCTGCTCGTGCTCGTCGTCGGCCTGTCCCCGCTGTGGGATCGCTCGGGCCGCCTGCGCGGATGGCAGGACCGCTTCGCCGGCGACGTCGTCGTGCGCGCCTGAGGTCGCCCCGCGGGACGGCGTGGCCGGTCCGACGACGACCCGCTGGCGTACGGATAGGGTCCGATCTGTGCCCGCCCGCCTCGCCGTCCTGATCTCGGGCGGCGGCACCAACCTGCAGGCCCTCCTCGACGCCCCCGATCCGGCGTACGACGTCGTGGGGGTGCTCTCCGATCGGGCCGACGCCTACGGCCTGGTGCGCGCGCAACAGCGGGGGATTCCCGCGGAGGTCGTCGATGTCGGCAACTCGACCGAACGCTCCGCATGGGATGCGCGCCTGGCAGCTGCACTCCAGGCCTGGGAGCCGGACTGGGTGGTGTGCGCGGGCTTCATGCGCATCCTCGGCCCCCGCGTGCTCGAGGCGTTCCCGTCGCGGATCGTCAACACGCATCCCGCGCTCCTCCCCGCATTCCCGGGCGCACATGCCGTCCGCGACGCGCTCGCCTACGGCGTGCGCGTGACGGGCTGCACCGTCCACCTCGTCGATGCCGGCGTCGACACGGGCCCGATCCTCGACCAGCGGGCCGTGGGCATCGTCGCCGACGATGACGAGGAATCGCTGCACGAGCGCATCAAGGTCGAGGAGAGGGCCATGCTCGTGGAGACCGTCCAGCGCCTGTGCCAGCATGGGTGCACCGTCGACGGCAGGAAGGCGACCATCCCGTGAGCGCAGATCGTCGCCCGGTACGACGCGCCCTCGTCTCCGTGTACGACAAGCAGGGCCTGGACGAGCTCGTGGTCGGTCTCGCGGCCGAGGGTGTCGAGATCGTGTCGACCGGGTCGACGGCGGCGCGCATCGCCGAGGCCGGAGTGCCCGTCACCGCGGTGTCCGACGTCACCGGCTTCCCCGAGTGCCTCGACGGCCGCGTCAAGACCCTGCATCCGGGCGTGCACGCGGGGCTCCTCGCAGACCTCCGCCGCGACGAGCATCGCCGACAGCTCGACGACCTCGGCATCGCGCCCTTCGACCTGGTCGTCGTCAACCTCTACCCGTTCACCCAGACCGTCGCCTCCGGAGCGGGCCGGGAGGAGTGCGTCGAGCAGATCGACATCGGCGGTCCGGCGATGGTGCGGGCCTCCGCCAAGAACCACGCCAACGTTGCGGTCATCGTGGCGCCGAGCAGCTACGGCGAGGTGCTCGCGGCCGTGCGCGACGGGGGGACCACCCTGGCCCAGCGTCAGCGCTGGGCCGCCGAGGCTTTCGCCCACACCGCGTCGTACGACATCGCGGTGGCGTCCTGGATGGGCAACGTCGTGGCGCCCGACCCGGACGGCGAGGGTTTCCCGAGATGGCTGGGCCAGGCGTGGGAGCGCCGGGCCGTCCTGCGCTACGGGGAGAACCCCCACCAGCGCGCGGCGCTCTACGCGGCCGACTTCTCCCGCCCCGGACTGGCGCGCGCGGAGCAATTGCACGGCCGGGAGATGTCCTACAACAACTACGTGGATGCCGACGCTGCGCGCCGTGCCGCCTATGACCACGCGGACCCCGCGGTCGCCATCATCAAGCACGCCAATCCCTGCGGGATCGCCGTGGGGGCGGATGTCGCCGAGGCCTATCGCCGCGCGTTCGACACCGACCCGGTGTCGGCATTCGGGGGAGTGGTGGCCACCACCCGGCCCGTGACCCGCGCCATGGCCGAGGCCATGGGGGATGTCTTCACCGAGGTGGTCGTCGCGCCCGGGTACGACGAGGACGCGCTGGCGCTGCTCACGGCGAAGAAGAACCTCCGCATCCTGGTCGCCGAGCCGCGCCCCGCCCGCGACTGGATCGAGATGCGCACGATCGCCGGCGGCGTGCTCCTGCAGTCCGCGGACGATGTCGCCGCGGATGGCGATGACCCGGCCACCTGGCGGCTCGCCTGCGGTCCCCGTGTGGATGCCGCGACCATGGCCGATCTCGCCTTTGCCTGGCGCGCGGTGCGATCGGCGAAGTCCAATGCGATCCTCCTCGCCCGGGAGGGGGCGGCCGTGGGCATCGGCATGGGGCAGGTCAACCGCGTGGATGCCGCGCGGCTCGCCGTGTCCCGAGCAGGAGCCGACCGCGCCCGCGGCGCGGTGGCGGCCTCCGATGCGTTCTTCCCCGTCCCCGACGGCCTCGAGGTGCTCCTCGACGCCGGCGTGCGGGTCGTCGTGCAGCCGGGGGGCTCGGTACGCGACGACGAGATCATCTCCGTGGCGAACGCGTCGGGGGCCACCATGTACCTCACCGGCACCCGGCACTTCTTCCACTAGTCGTTGATGTAGACGTCCACTGATTCCGAGGACCATGCCGACAACGCCGTCCGCGCCCCCCCGGCGCCGCCGCCTGATGCTCCTCAGCGGCGCTGCGGCATTCTCCGTGGGCAGCCTGACCGCCCTGCAGTCGCGCATCAACGGCGAGCTGTCCTACATCACCGGCAACGGCATCGAGGCCGCTGTCGTGAGCTTCGGCAGCGGCTGGATCATCCTCTCGGTGATGCTGATCGCCTGGCGGCCGATGCGCGAGGGGCTGGCTCGGGTCGTCACGGCACTGGGCCATGGCGAACTGCGCTGGTGGCAGGCGCTCGGCGGCCTCTTGGGGGGCTTTTTCGTGGCGGTCCAGAGCACGACCGTGCCGCTCATCGGGGTGGCCGTCTTCACGGTCGCGGTCGTCGCCGGGCAGAGCGCCAACAGCCTGGTCGTGGACCGGATCGGCCTGGGACCCGCGGGTCGGCAGGACATCACCCTGGCGCGGGTCCTGTCGGCGGTTCTCGCGGTGGCCGCGGTCGGAGTCGCGGTCTCCGATCGGTGGAGCGAGCCGGGGACCTCCTCGCTGCCGGCCGTGCTCGCCGCGCTCGTCGCCGGGCTGGCGATCGCGGTGCAGCAGGCCATCAATGGCCGGGTGGGTCGCGCGGCCGGCAATGCGTTCACCGCCACCTGGGTGAACTTCTCCCTCGGCTGCCTCCTCCTCGGCTCCGCCTTCGGCCTGGCGTGGGCGCTCACGTCCTACGACCCGTCTCCCCTGCCCTCGCAGCCCTGGTGGCTGTACCTCGGCGGGGTCATCGGAGTCCTCTTCATCGCCACGGCATCCTGGGTCGTCCAGGTCCTCGGGGTCCTGCTCTTCGCGCTGCTGTCCATCGCGGGCCAGCTGTCCGGAGCACTCGTCATCGACGTGGTGTTCCCCACTGCCGGGGGCACGTTCCACCCCGTGCTGGTCGTGGGAGTCCTGCTTGCCGGGCTCGCGGTCGCCGTGGGGGCGATTCCCGCGTGGCGAGCCAGCCGCCGCCCGGTGACTCGCGCGGGCTAGGTTGACGGGCATGAGCGCAACCATCCTCGACGGCAAGGCCACCGCGGCCGCGGTGAAGGCGGACCTTGCCATGCGCGTGGAGAGCCTGAAGGCGAAGGGCATCACGCCGGGCCTGGCGACGGTCCTCGTCGGCGACGACCCGGGGAGCCACGCCTATGTCGCGGGCAAGCACCGCGACTGCGCCGAGGTGGGCATGGCATCCATCCGCGTGGACATGCCGGCCACCTCCACGCAGGCGGAGGTCGAGGACGCCGTCCACGCCCTGAACGCCGACCCGGCCGTCACGGGATACATCGTCCAGTTGCCGCTGCCCCGCGGTCTGGACGGCAACCGCGTCCTCGGGCTCATCGACCCGGCCAAGGACGCCGACGGGCTGCATCCGGAGAACCTCGGCAAGCTCGTGCTCGGCGTCGACGCGCCCCTGCCGTGCACGCCGCTGGGCATCGTCACCCTGCTGCGTCGGTACGACGTCCCCCTCGACGGCGCGGAGGTGGTGATCATCGGCCGCGGGGTCACCGTGGGACGCCCGCTGGGCCTCCTCCTCACCCGCAAGAGCGAGAATGCGACCGTGACCCTCTGCCACACCGGCACGCGTGACGTCGCCGAGCATGCGCGGCGCGCGGACATCATCGTGGCGGCCGCGGGCGTCCCGGGCATCGTCACCCCGCAGATGGTGCGACCCGGGGCCGCGGTTCTCGACGTCGGCATCACCCGGACCGAGCACGGGCTCGTCGGCGACGTCGACCCCGCTGTCGCCGACGTCGCAGGCTTCCTCGCCCCCATGCCCGGCGGCGTGGGGCCCATGACCCGCGCGATGCTCATGGCCAATGTCGTGGCCGCGGCCGAGAGATCCTCGTAGGCACGAAGGAGAGCGTGTCCATGGCCCAGGTCCACCAGTTGCGCCCGCGCCAGCGTCGCTGGTGGCACGAGTGGCCGATCATCATCGTCCTCACCGGAGTCGCGGCCGCCCTCGTCGTCGTCGCCCTGGACCGATTCCGCCTGGGATCGTTGATCCTCGCGGCCAGCGTGCTCCTGGCATTCGTCCTTCGACTGGTCCTGCCCAAGTCCCAGGCCGGCATGCTCGCGGTGCGGTCGCGCACCACGGATCTCATCGTCCTCGGGGGCCTCGGCGCGGCCCTCGCGGTGTTCGCCTTCTGGGTGCCCCCGCCGCCGTGAGCCGACGTCGGCCGGACTAGCCTCGGAGCCGTCTTCAACCGACGTCGGGACCCCTTCCGGGGAGGTCTCGCCCGCGCTCTGCGAGGTGATCGTGTCCGGCACTCCCGTCAATGTCGCCGTCACCGGTGCTGCCGGCCAGAGCGGCTACGCACTGCTCTTTCGCATCGCCTCCGGGCAGATGCTGGGGCCCGACGTGCCGGTCCGGCTGCGCCTGCTGGAGGTCACCCCGGCCCTTCCCGCCGCAGAGGGCACGGCGATGGAGCTCGACGACTGCGCCTTCACGCTCCTCGACGGGATCGACATCACCGACGACCCGCGCAAGGCCTTCGACGGGGTCAATGTCGCCCTGCTCGTCGGCGCCCGCCCGCGGGGCCCGGGCATGGAGCGCCGCGACCTGCTCGAGGCCAACGGCGGCATCTTCAAGCCGCAGGGCGATGCGCTCAACGCCGGGGCCGCCGACGACGTTCGCATCCTGGTCGTCGGCAACCCCGCCAACACGAATGCGCTGATCGCCCAGTCCCATGCCCCGGACATCCCCCGCGAGCGCTTCACCGCCATGATGCGCCTGGACCACAACCGGGCCATCAGCCAGCTCTCGCAGAAGACAGGGGCGCACTTCTCCGAGATCAAGCGCGTCACGGTCTGGGGCAACCACTCCGCGTCGCAGTACCCCGATCTCACCCACGCGACGATCGCCGGGCGCCCGGCCATGGAGGTGGTGGGAGACCCGGCCTGGCACCCCGAGACGTTAAGCCCGACCGTCGCCACGCGAGGCGCGGCCATCATCGACGCCCGGGGGGCGTCGTCGGCGGCCTCGGCGGCCAACGCCGCCATCGACCACGTGCACGACTGGGTGCTCGGCACGCGCGACGGCGACTGGGTTTCCGCCGGGGTGCCATCCGATGGCTCGTACGGCATCCCCGAGGGCATCGTCTGCGGCTTTCCCTGCGTCTCCCGCAACGGCTCGTGGGAGATCGTCCCCGACCTGGCGATCGACGACTTCTCCAGAGGCCGCATCGATGCCTCCGTCGCGGAACTGCTCGAGGAGCGCGAGGCGGTCCAGAGCCTCGGCCTGCTCTAGTCCCCGAGACATCGATCCCTGGCTCATCGAGACGAGGAAGTGACCCCGAACGTGGCGAAGATCAAGGTTCTCAATCCGGTCGTCGAGCTCGACGGCGACGAGATGACGCGCATCATCTGGCAGTTCATCAAGGATCAGTTGATCCTGCCGTATCTGGACATTGACCTGAAGTACTACGACCTCGGCATCGAGTACCGCGACGCGACCGATGACCAGGTGACGATCGACGCCGCCCATGCGATCCAGGAGTACGGCGTCGGCGTCAAGTGCGCGACGATCACCCCCGACGAGGCCCGGGTGGAGGAGTTCGGGCTCAAGAAGATGTGGAAGTCCCCGAACGGGACCATCCGCAACATCCTCGGCGGCGTGATCTTCCGCGAGCCCATCATCATCAGCAACATCCCCCGTCTCGTCCCGGGCTGGACGAAGCCGATCGTGGTCGGTCGTCACGCGTTCGGCGACCAGTACCGCGCCACGGACTTCAAGGTCCCGGGCGCCGGGACCCTCACGATGACCTTCACCCCGGCCGACGGCTCGGCCCCCGTGGAGTTCAACGTCTTCGACTTCACCGGCGCGGGCGTCGCCATGGGCATGTACAACCTCGACGAGTCGATCCGCGACTTCGCCCGGGCCTCGTTCCGCTACGGGCTGTCCCGGGGCTACCCCGTCTACATGTCCACCAAGAACACGATCCTCAAGGCCTACGACGGGCGCTTCAAGGACATCTTCGCCGAGGTCTTCGATGCCGAGTTCAAGGCGGAGTTCGAGGCCGCGGGGCTCACGTACGAGCACCGTCTCATCGACGACATGGTGGCGAGCGCGCTCAAGTGGGAGGGCGGCTACGTCTGGGCGTGCAAGAACTACGACGGGGACGTGCAGTCCGACACCGTCGCGCAGGGATTCGGGTCCCTCGGGCTGATGACGAGCGTCCTCATGACCCCGGACGGCAGGACCGTCGAGGCGGAGGCCGCCCACGGGACGGTCACGCGCCACTACCGGCAGCACCAGAAGGGCCAGCCGACGTCCACCAACCCGATCGCCTCGATCTTCGCCTGGACCCAGGGACTGGAGCACCGCGGCAAGCTCGATGCCACGCCGGACGTGTCCGGCTTCGCCCGGACGCTCGAGCGCGTGTGCGTCGAGACCGTCGAGGAGGGGAAGATGACCAAGGACCTCGCCCTTCTCATCGGGCCCGACCAGCCCTGGCTGACCACCCAGGACTTCCTGGCCGCGATCGACGCCAATCTCCAGAAGGCGATGGCCTAGCCTCACGTCATGCCGCGCAAGGCCCGGGGCTTCACCACGGTCACCGCCAACGTCAATGGCATCCGCGCGGCCGCTCGCCGTGGCGGCCTTGAGTGGCTTGCCGGCCTCGACGCGGACATCGTGTTCCTGCAAGAGGTGCGCGCGACCCATGACCAGGTTCATGAGCAGGTGTCCGTGAGCGGGCTCGCGCACCTGCACGTGTCGCACAGTGCGTCGGAGAGCCTGGGCCGCAACGGCGTCGCCGTGCTCACGAGGGCCCAGCCGGCCGCGGTCCGCGAGGGCGTCGGCCCGCCGGAATTCGCCCGGCAGGGCCGGTGGATCGAGGTCGACGTGGAGACACCCGTCGGAACCATGACCGTGGTGTCGGCGTACGTGCACACCGGAGAGGCCGGGACGCCTCGTCAGGACGAGAAGTACCGCTTCCTCGACGCGATGGACAAGCGGCTGGCTGCGCTGCGGCGCCGCGCGGCGCGCAGGAAGGGGCACGTGCTCGTCGCCGGGGACTTCAACGTGGCCCAGGCCGAGATCGACATCAAGAACTGGCGCGCGAACCGGGACAGCGCGGGCTTCCTGCCCGGGGAGCGGGCCTACCTCGACCGCTGGTTCGGCCCGGTCGGCGGGCCTCCGGGCCCCTGGCGCGACCTGGGCCGGTTGTGGGGAGGGGAGGGCCCGGGCCCCTACACCTGGTGGCCCTGGCGGGGGCGCGGATTCGCCACCGACGGCGGCTGGCGCATCGACTACCAGGTCGCGACCCCGGGGCTCGCCGAGCGATCCACGGGTGCCCGGGTCGGCAAGGCCCCGACGTATGCCGAGAGGTGGAGCGACCACGCTCCCCTCACGGTGACGTTCGCCTGAGGGCCACCGCCCTATCCTGTGACGGTGGACAGCATCTGGGTGAACATCGCCCTGGTGCTCTTCTTCATCCTCCTGGGCGGCTTCTTCGCCGCGGCCGAGATCGCCCTGGTGTCCCTGCGCGAGAGCCAGGTGGAGCGGCTCGCCTCGCGCGGGCGCCGCGGGCGCTCGGTCGCCGCGCTGGCCGCGGATCCCAACCGGTTCCTCGCGGCGGTGCAGGTCGGGGTCACCCTCGCGGGGTTCATCTCGGCCGGCTTCGGAGCCGCGCAGATCGTCCCCGTCCTCGTTCCGGTGCTCGAGTCCTGGGGTCTCAGCGAGGGATGGGCGTCCGTCATCGCCTTCGTCGGCGTCACCGTGGTCATCGCCTACGTGTCGCTGGTGCTCGGGGAGCTCGTCCCCAAGCGCATCGCCCTGCAGCGCGCCGAGTCCACCGCGCTGCTCCTCGCCGGCCCCGTCAACCTCCTGGCGCGCGTCACGCGGCCCTTCATCTGGCTGCTATCGGTGTCCACCAACGGGGTCGTGCGTCTTCTCGGCGGCAATCCGGAGACGAGCAAGGAGCAGATCACCGGCGAGGAGCTGCGTGACATCGTGGCGGCTCACGAGGACCTCACCGCGGAGGAGCGCGCGCTCATCGACGACGTGTTCGATGCCGGCGATCGCGAACTGCGCGAGGTGATGCTCCCGCGCACCGAGGTGGCGTTCCTGGAGGGCAGCATCCCCGTGGCCGAGGCGGCGGCCGCGGTGGCCGCCGCTCCGCACTCGCGCTACCCGGTCATCCGCGACTCGGTGGACGATGTCATCGGCGTCGTCCACATCCGCGACATCCTCGCCCCCGACGCCGCGCTGAGGTCGCGCAACGTGGGCCGGCTGTCCCGGCCCGTGGTCTTCTTCCCGGGGACCAAGCAGGTGATCCCCGCGCTCACCGAGATGCGGCGGCAGAGGCAGCACCTCGCCATCGTCGTGGACGAGTACGGCGGCACCGCGGGCATCGTGACGCTGGAGGATCTCGTCGAGGAGCTCGTCGGCGACATCCGCGACGAGTACGACGTCGTTCGGGTGGGTCCCGCCAGCGACGTCGACGGCCTGCTCAACCTCGAGGACTTCGCCGAGGAGACCGGGGTGGACCTCCCGGAGGGGCCGTACGAGACGGCCGCCGGCTTCCTGGTGTCCCGGCTGGGCGCCCTTCCCACCGTCGGGTCCTCCGTCGACGAGGGCGGCCACCGCCTCACGGTGACCGAGCTCGACGGGAGGCGCATCGCCCGGATCCAGGTGGTGCCGCTGCCCGAGCCGGTCGCCGACGAGGCGGATCAGGGCTGACACAATGACGCCGTGCCCGATCCCTCGCCCGGGGTGACGCGACCCGGCGCCCCGCGCGTCCTGTCGGGCATCCAGCCGACGGCGGACTCCTTCCAGGTGGGCAACTACCTCGGGGCGATCCGTCGCTGGGTCGAGCTGCAGGACACCCACGACGCCTTCTACTGTGTCGTCGACCAGCACGCGATCACGGTCGAGCACGATCCCGGCGCCTTACGCGAGCGCACCCTTCTCTCCTTCGCCCAGCTCCTCGCGGCCGGGCTGGACCCGCAGCGCTCGACCGTCTTCGTGCAGTCCCATGTCCCGGAGCACTCGCAGCTGGCGTGGGTGCTGGAGTGCCAGACGGGATTCGGCGAGGCCGGCCGGATGACGCAGTTCAAGGACAAGTCGCAGAAGGAGGGCGCTGAGCGCGCCACCGTGGGGCTGTTCACCTACCCCGTGCTCCAGGCTGCGGACATCCTCATCTACCAGCCGGACGGCGTGCCGGTCGGCGAGGACCAGCGCCAGCACCTCGAGCTCACGCGCGATCTCGCGCAGCGCTTCAACGCCCGCTACGGCCCCACCTTCGTCGTCCCGGAGCCGCTCATCGTCCGGGACACCGCCAAGATCCTCGACCTCGCCGACCCCACCGCCAAGATGAGCAAGTCCTCGCCGGCCGGCTGCCTCTTCCTCCTCGACGACCCCGGGGTCACCGCGAAGAAGATCAAGTCCGCGGTGACGGACTCCGGTCGTGAGATCGCCTTCGACCCGCAGGGCAAGCCCGGGGTGTCGAACCTCCTCACCCTCATCTCGGCGTTCGGCGGGCAGGACGTCGACACCCTGGTCGCCGGCTACGAGGGACGCGGCTACGGCGACCTCAAGGCCGACGCCGCGGAGGCGGTCCTCGGGTTCGTGCGCGGGTTCCAGGCGCGGGTCGGGGAGCTCATGTCCGACCCGGCCGAGCTGTCCCGCCTCATGGGCCACGGCGCCGACAAGGCCCAGGCCGCGGCCGCGCCGACCCTGGCCGCGGTCTACGACCGCGTGGGATTCGTCCCCAGGCCCGCCCCGGGTCCCGGCGCCCGGTGAGCATCCTCGGGGTCGCCCTCGAGGTGCCGGAGCCTCATGCGGAGGACCTCCGCCGGGCCCGCGAGTCCTTCGGCGACCCGGAGGCGCGCACCGTGCCCCCGCACGTCACCATCGTCGCCCCGGTGTCGGTGGACGATGCCCAGTGGGCCGAGGTCGAGGCTCACCTCGAGGACTGTGCCCGCGGCGTCGCGCCCTTTCGCATGCACCTGCGGGGCACCGGAACGTTCCGCCCGGTGACCCCCGTGGTGTTCGTGGCGGTGGCCGAGGGCATTCCGGGCTGCGAGGAGATCGAGCGGAGGGTGCGCCGCGGTCCGCTGGCCGTCGAGCGCACCTTCCCCTTCCACCCCCACGTCACCGTGGCGCTCGGGCTCGAGGACGCGGCCCTGGACCGGGCGTACGCCGATCTGGCCGGGTACGAGGCGATCTTCACGATGGACCGCATCCGGCTGTACGAACTGGAGGACCACCACTGGCGGGTGCGCCGGGAGTTCCCGCTGGGCTAGGGGGGACCTGCTACGCGTGTCCGGCGGGCTCGCGCTCGCGGCCCTCGGCGCCCTGGCCGTCGCCGCCGTCGCCGCGCGGGCGGGCGCGCCGTCCACGCGAGTTGTCCCTCAGGCTGCGGATCCCCAGGACGATGAGCAGGACTCCGACGGCCATCGCGGCGATGAGCCCCCAGGCCCACCCCGAGGTCCACGAGCCCGCGGCGGCGATCGACGCGCCCGCGGCCACGGGAGCGCCCGGCTCCGCGGCTCCCGTCGTGCCCTGCTCCGCGGTCGGGGAGCCCTCCTGAGCTTCGCCGGCTCCCGCTCCATCGGGGGTCGCCGGGGCGGGCGGTTCGTCGAAGGCGGGGGCCACGGGATCGACCAGGTAGCCGATCGGGGTCACCTTGTCGGCGTTGGCGAATCCCCAGTCGAGGAGGGGGGCGGCGGCGTCGTACGTCGGGATCGCGAAGTTGAGCAGCGTCACGACCAGGCGCATTCCCTTGCGCTCGGCCGCCCCCATGAACGTCTTGCCGGCCTCGGTCGTCCAGCCGGTCTTGCCGCCGATGGCCCCCTCGTAGGGCTCGTTGCCGTCGATGGGGTTGAGCAGCGGGTTCTGGTTCGCGATGGCGAAGGTCTCGCGCTTGCCGCCGGGCTCGTCGGGCATGTAGCCGGGGTAGTCGAGGACCTCGATGGTCCCGGTGATGTCGAGGAAGTCCTGCCGGGACAGTCCCTCGCGCGCGATCAGGGCAAGGTCGTACGCCGACGTCACCTGACCGTCGGCGGGGAGGCCGCTCGGAGTCTTCGCGACGGTGTCGAACGCCTGGAGGCGCTGCGCCTCCTCGTTCATCTCGCCGAGGGTCTTCTTGAGGCCGCCGTTGGCGTTGGCCAGGGCGGCGGCGGCATCGTTGCCGCTTTGGAGCATGAGGCCGAGGAAGAGCTCCTCGACCGTGTAGGTGCCGTCCTCGACCAGCCCCACGCGGCTGCCCTCGATGGCGATGTCGTCGTAGGTGACGGTGTAGACCTCGTCGGGGTCCATGCGCGGGATGAGGGTCAGGGCGGTGAGGGTCTTGAGGGTGCTGGCCGGCGGCCTGGGGACGTGAGGCGCCTTGGCCGCGAGGATGGCGCCGGTGTCGAGGTCGGCGATCACCCAGGCGCTGGCCGGGACGTCGGGCAGGGGGTCCGCCCCCGGACCCGGGTCGACGATGACGTCCTTGCCGGCGAGCTGGGCGCCGCCGATCGGCTCGGCCTGGGCGGCGGGCGTGCCCGCGGCGAGGAGGCCGACGGCGAGGGCCGCGGCGCAGACGAGGGTGCGGCGCATGATGCAAAAGGCTAACCCGGGGCCGGACGGGATGGCCTGCTCAGACGCGCCGTGAATCGGTCAGCGACCGCGGCCTAGGGGCGGCCGGCGTCAGAAGCGCCGGAAGAGGAGGGCGCGCTTGACCTGCTGGATCGCCTGGGTCACCTCGATGCCGCGGGGGCAGGCCTCGGAGCAGTTGAACGTCGTCCGGCAGCGCCACACCCCCTCGCGGTCGTTGAGGATCTCCAGCCGTTCCTCGGTGCCGGCGTCGCGCGAGTCGAAGATGAACCGGTGCGCCGCGACGATCGCGGCCGGCCCGAAGTAGTCGCCGTCGGTCCAGTAGACCGGGCAGGACGTCGTGCACGCCGCGCAGAGGATGCACTTGGTCGTGTCGTCGAAGGCGGCGCGCTCCTCCGCGGACTGCAGGCGCTCCTTGGAGGGCTCGTGGCCGTCGGTGATGAGGTAGGGCTTCACCGCCTTGTAGGCGTCGAAGAAGGGCTCCATGTCCACGACGAGGTCCTTCTCGAGCGGCAGGCCCTTGATCGCCTCGACGACGATCTCCCCGCTCGTGCCCAGGTCCTTGATGAGGGTCTTGCAGGCGAGCCGGTTGCGGCCGTTGATGCGCATGGCGTCGGAGCCGCAGATGCCGTGACCGCAGGAGCGGCGGAAGGTGAGAGTGCCGTCCTGCTCCCCCTTGATCTTCATGAGCGCGTCGAGCACGCGGTCGGTGGGGTACACGGAGACGACGTACGTCTCCCAGTGCGGCTCCTCGTCGGTCTCCGGGATGTATCGGCGGATCTTGAAGGTGACGTCGGTCGGCTCGATCCGCGTGTCGGGGGCCTCGGCGGTGGCGGTCATCAGTACTTGCGCTCCATCGGCTGGTAGCGGGTGACGGTCACCGGCTTGTAGTCCAGCCGGACGCCGGCCTCGCCGTTGGGCTCCGCCGTGCGGTAGGCCATGGTGTGGCGCATGTAGTTGACGTCGTCCCGGTGGGGGTAGTCCTCGCGGGCGTGGCCGCCCCTGGACTCCTTGCGCTCCAGGGCCCCGACGACCGTGACTTCGGCCAGGTCGAGCAGGAAGCCGAGCTCGATGGCCTCGAGGAGGTCGGTGTTGTAGCGAGCGCCCTTGTCCTGGATGGACACGTGCGCGAAGCGCCGCTTGAGCTCGGCGATGTCGGTGAGGGCCTGCTTGAGGGTGGCCTCGGTCCGGTAGACCTGGGCGTTGAGATCCATGCTCACCTGCAGGTCCTTGCGGATCGCGCCCACGCGCTCCGCACCCGTGGCTGAGCGCAGGCCCTCGACCAGGGAGATCGTGAAGCCCTGCGGGTCCTCGGGGAGCGGCGCGAAGTCGTGCGTGTTGGCGTACTCCGCCGCGGCGATCCCGGCCCGGCGCCCGAAGACGTTGATGTCGAGCAGGGAGTTGGTGCCGAGACGGTTCGCCCCGTGGACCGAGACGCAGGCCACCTCGCCGGCGGCATAGAGCCCGGGCACCACGGTGTCGTTGTCCGACAGGACCTCGGTCTCGACATTGGTCGGGATGCCGCCCATGGCGTAGTGCGCGGTGGGGAACACCGGCACCAGCTCGGTGACCGGATCGACGCCGAGGTAGGTGCGGGCGAACTCGGTGATGTCGGGGAGCTTGGCCTCGATCTGCTCCTTGGGCAGGTGCGTGAGGTCGAGGTAGACGTAGTCCTTGTCGGGACCGGCACCCCGCCCCTCGCGGACCTCGGCCACCATCGCGCGGGCGACCATGTCGCGGGGGGCGAGGTCCTTGATCGTGGGGGCCACCCGCTCCATGAACCTCTCGCCCGAGGCGTTGCGCAGGATCCCGCCCTCGCCGCGGGCCCCCTCGGTGAGGAGGACGCCCAGGCCGGCGAGGCCCGTGGGGTGGAACTGGTAGAACTCCATGTCCTCGAGCGGGAGGCCGCGCCGGTAGGCGATCGCCATGCCGTCGCCGGTGAGCGTGTGGGCGTTCGAGGTGGTCTTCCAGACCTTGCCGTAGCCGCCGGTCGCGAAGACGACGGCCTTCGCGTGGAAGACGTGGATGGCGCCCGTCGCCAGCTCGTAGGCCGCGACGCCCGCGCACTCCTGCCGCCCGTCGCGCTCCACCAGCAGCAGGTCGAGCACGTAGAACTCGTTGTAGAACTCCACGCCCTCCTTGATGCAGTTCTGGTAGAGGGTCTGCAGGATCATGTGGCCGGTGCGGTCGGCCGCGTAGCAGGCGCGCCGAACGGCGGCCTCCCCGTGGTTGCGCGTGTGTCCGCCGAAGCGCCGCTGGTCGATGCGGCCCTCGGGGGTGCGGTTGAAGGGAAGCCCCATCTTCTCCAGGTCGATCACAGCGTCGATGGCCTCGCGGCACATGATCTCGGCGGCGTCCTGGTCGACGAGGTAGTCGCCGCCCTTGATCGTGTCGAACGTGTGCCACTCCCAGTTGTCCTCCTCGACGTTCGCGAGGGCGGCGCACATGCCGCCCTGGGCGGCGCCGGTGTGGGAGCGGGTCGGGTAGAGCTTGGTGAGGACGGCCGTGCGGGTCCGCTTCGTGGACTCCAGCGCGGCTCGCATGCCGGCTCCGCCGGCTCCGACGATGACGACGTCGTACCTGTGGGTCTGCATCGCTCTCCCTAGCCGATGTTCGGATCGAAGGTGAAGATGACGAGAGTCCCGAGGAGGATGATGAATGCTGAGGAGACGTAGAGGAGCATCTTGAGCCAGAAGCGGGTCTGGTCGCGCTCCGCGTAGTCGTTGATGATCGTGCGCAGGCCGTTGGTGCCGTGGAGCATGGCGAGCCAGAGCATGACGAGGTCCCAGGCCTGCCAGAAGGGGCTGGCCCAGCGACCCGCCACGAAGGCGAAGTTGATGCGCTGCACGCCGCCGTCGAGGATGTTCATGATGAAGAGGTGCCCGAGCACAAGGAACACCAGCACGATGCCGGACACCCGCATGAACACCCAGGCGTAGAGTTCGTAGTTGCTGCGCTGGCGGTTCCGGCGGCTGCGGGGGGCGCCGAGGTCGAGGTTGCGGTCGGTGACGCTCATGGGGTGGCCCCGAGGAGTGCCTCGACGGTGTGCTTGAGCATGAAGTACGTCCCCGGGACCATCACGAGGACCCACACCGCGACGATGCCCCACAGCATCTGCCGCTGGTAGCGCGGGCCGCGCGACCAGAAGTCCACCGCGATGACCCGAAGGCCGTTGAGCGCGTGGTAGAGCACGGCGCCGACCAGGCCGACCTCGAGGAGGTTGACGATCGGCGTCTTGTAGGTCGCGATCACGAGGTCATAGGCCTCCGGGGAGACCCGGACGAGGGCCGTGTCGAGCACGTGGACGTAGAGGAAGAAGAACACCGCGATGCCGGTGATCCGCTGCGCCACCCAGGACCACATGCCCTCGCCACCCCGGTACAGGGTGCCCACGGGCGTGGTTGCCACGGTGCCTCCTCTCGCGACGCTGCGAACACAGCGGTGTGCCCCTCATCGTAGTGCGGGCGGGGGGTCTCGGCAGGACGGGGTGAGCGAGGTCGCGCCCCCGGGGCGGGGACCGCGCCCTAGGCTGCGGGTGCGGCGCTCGCCGCGCGTTCGCTCCGGGAGGCTCACCATGACCACCGAGTCGGGACTGCCCTTCGAGCCGGTGTACGGCCCCGCCGATCTGGACGCCTGGCAGCCCGCGACGGCCCTGGGGGAGCCGGGGGAGTTCCCCTACACCCGGGGTGTCTACCCCACGATGTACACGGGGCGGCCCTGGACCATGCGGCAGTACGCCGGCTTCGGCAACGCCGAGGAGTCCAATGCGCGCTACCGGCAGCTCCTCGACGCCGGCACGACCGGGCTGTCGGTGGCCTTCGACCTGCCCACCCAGATGGGGTACGACTCCGACCATCCCCTGGCGCATGGCGAGGTGGGCAAGGTCGGCGTCGCCATCGACACGATCGACGACATGCGGATCCTCTTCTCCGAGATCCCGCTGGACCAGGTGTCGACGTCGATGACGATCAACTCCCCGGCGGCCATCCTGCTGCTGCTCTACCAGCTGGTCGCGGAGGAGCAGGGAGTGCCCGGCGATGCCCTCAATGGCACGATCCAGAACGACGTTCTCAAGGAGTACATCGCGCGCGGGACCTACATCTACCCGCCGGCCCAGTCGCTGCGCCTCGTCACCGACATCTTCACGTACTGCCGCGAGGAGCTCCCGCGCTGGAACACCATCTCGATCTCCGGCTACCACATGGCGGAGGCCGGCGCGACCCCCGTGCAGGAGGTCGCGTTCACGCTGGCGAACGCGGTGGAGTACGTCCGGGCCGCCGTTGCCTCGGGCCAGCACGTGGACGACTTCGCGCCGCGCCTGGCCTTCTTCTTCGTCGCTCGCACGACGCTGCTGGAGGAGATCGCGAAGTTCCGCGCGGCCCGCCGGATCTGGGCCCGGATCATGCGCGACGAGTTCGGCGCCGAGGACCCGAGGTCCCAGATGCTGCGCTTCCACACCCAGACCGCCGGCGTCCAGCTCACGGCGCAGCAGCCGGAGGTCAACCTGGTGCGCGTGGCCGTCCAGGCCCTGGGAGCGGTGCTCGGGGGGACCCAGTCGCTGCACACCAACTCCTACGACGAGGCCATCGCCCTGCCGACCGAGAAGGCGGCCCGGCTCGCGCTGCGGACCCAGCAGGTCCTCGCCTACGAGTCCGACGTGACCAAGACGGTGGACCCGTTCGCCGGCTCGTACGCCGTCGAGTCGCTCACCGACGAGATCGAGGAGGCGGTGGTCGCTCTCATGGCCCAGGTGAGGTCGCGGGGCGGGGCGGTCGCGGCCATCGAGCAGGGATTCCAGAAGTCCGAGATCGAGAACTCCGCCTATCAGGTGGCCCAGGAGATCGACGCCGGCGAGCGCGTCGTCGTGGGCGTCAACCGCTTCACCCTCGACGAGGAGGAGCCCTACGAGCCGCTGCGCGTGGATCCCACCATCGAGGAGCAGCAGCGAGCCCGGCTCCAGCGGATCCGGGCGGAGCGGGACCAGGCCGCCGTCGACGAGGCCCTCGCGCGGATCAGGGCCGCGGCTGCGGGCAGCGACAACATCCTCTACCCGATGCGCGATGCCCTGCGTGCGCGCGCCACCGTGGGCGAGGTCTCGGATGCGCTGCGCGACGTCTGGGGCGTCTACCAGCCGACGGACGTCTTCTGACGATGTCGCCGTCGATGTCCCGTGACCTCCGCGACGAGGTGCGCGCGGTGCAGTGGCGCGATGGCGCGCTCGTCCTCCTCGACCAGACGCTCCTGCCCGCGCGGGAGGCCTACGTCGAGTGCCGGACCGTCGACGCCGTCGTGGACTGCGTGCGCAGGCTGGTGGTCAGGGGGGCGCCCGCCCTCGGGGCCGTGGGCGCCTACGGCGTGGCCGTCGCCCTCCTGCAGTCCGAGGCCGAGGGCTGGGACGCCGAGCGCCTCGACGGCGAGATCCTGCGCATTCGCGACGCGCGGCCCACGGCGGTGAACCTCGCCTGGGGAGTGGACCGGGTCCGCCCCCGCACCTCGGACGGCGTCGACGCCGTGCTGGCCGAGGCCGCGCAGATCGTCGCGGAGGACACCGCGGCCAACCGGGAACTGTCGCGTCGCGGTGCCGATTGGATCCTGGCCCGGGTCGGGCGCCGGCCGCTGCGGATCCTCACGCACTGCAACACCGGGGCGCTGGCGACGACGGGCTGGGGGACGGCGTTCGGCATCGTCCGCGAGATCTTCGAGTGCGGCGATCTGGAGCTCGTGTACGCGGACGAGACCCGGCCGCTCTTGCAGGGGGCGAGGCTCACCGCATGGGAGTGCGCGCGACTGGGCATTCCGCACGTGGTGCAGGCCGATGGGGCCGCGGCGTCGACGATCCTGCGCGGCCTCGTCGACGTCGCGATCATCGGGGCCGACCGCATCGCGCGCAACGGCGACACGGCCAACAAGATCGGCTCGGTCGGCGTGGCCCTCGCCTGCGATGCCGCGGGGGTCCCCTTCGTCGTGGCAGCGCCGTCCTCGACGGTCGACATGTCGACCTCGGACGGGTCGCGCATCGAGATCGAGCTGCGCGATGGCGCGGAGGTGACGTCGTACGCCGGCTCCTGCGTCACGCCGGGGGGCACCGCGGGCTTCAACCCTGCGTTCGACGTGACGCCCGCGCGGTACGTCTCGGCCATCGTCACCGAGCGGGCGGTGGTGGAACCCGACGGGGTGGCTGCCGTGACCGCCCTGGTGGGCGGGTGACATGACAGCGCCCCTGGACGAACTCGTCGCACGGTCGAACCGCATCGGCGACGACCCGTCGCTGGTGGTCTACGGCGGCGGCAACACGTCGGCGAAGGGCGTCGTCGTCGACCACCTGGGGCGCGAGCAGCGCGTCATGTGGGTCAAGGGCTCCGGCGCCGACCTGCGCGGCTCGGTCGCCGCCGACTACCCGGGCCTGCGCCTGGAGGAGCTCGAGGCACTGCGGGGCTTCGATGCGATGTCCGATGAGGAGATGACCGACCTGGTCGCCCGCGCGCTGATCGACCCGGGCTCGCGCCGCCCGTCGATCGAGACGCTCCTGCACGCCTTCCTCCCCTTCGCGCACATCGACCACGTGCACGCGGACGCCATCTGCGCGCTCACCAACCACGCCGAGGGTCGGCGCGTGACCGCCGAGGCCCTCGGCGACCGATTCGCCTATGTCGACTGGATCCGGCCGGGATTCGAGCTGAGCCGCATCGTCGGCGACCTGGCCGACTACGACGGGGTCGTCCTCGCCCACCACGGACTCGTCACCTGGGGCAGCACCACCGACGAGTGCTGGGATGCGACCCGGCGCACCGTCGACGTGGCCCGCGACTACGTGGCCGCCCACCGGATCGCCGCTGGGCCGCCGCCCGTGCACGCCGACCTTGCCGACGACGAGATCGAGCGGCTCCTCCTGCGCCTGCGCGGACGACTCGGCCGCCGGGTGCTGCGCATCGACGAGCGGCTGAAGGCGGTGGCCGACCATGCACGCGTGGACGACATCGTGGCGGGCGGTGTCTCCAGCGCCGACCATATGCTGCGCATCAGGCCGCGGTCCGTCGTCGTTCGCTCGGCCGACGATGCCACCGCGCGCGTGGACGCCTACGCCGCGGACTACGAGGCGTACGTCGCCCGCCACTCAGACCTGATGCCCGAGGGGTTCGGTGCCCACGATCCGCTGCCGCGCGTCATGCTCGTGCCGGGCCTGGGAGCGGTCACCTCGGGAGCGTCGGCGAGCGAGGCGCGCGTCCTCGCCGACATCGCCCTGCACACGCACTCGGTCGCGGCGGACGTGATCGACGCGTTCGGCGTCCCCGAGCCGCTGGGCGAGGTCGACACGTTCGAGTTCGACTACTGGCCGATGGAGCTGTACAAGCTCACGTTGAAGCCCCCGCCGGCGCCGCTCGCCGGCTTCGTGGCGATCGTGACGGGCGCGGCGTCCGGGATCGGCCGCGGCATCGCCCTCGAGCTCGGTCGCCTCGGCGCCTCGCTCGTCCTGGCCGATCTCGACGGCGCAGGGGTCGAGGCCTGTGCGGCGGAGGTCGCCCGGGTCGGCCCGGTGCCGGAGACCGTCGTGGGCGACCAGTCGGACGAGTCGGCGGTGCGGGCCACCGTGCGCGCGGCCGTGCGTGCGTACGGCGGCCTCGACGGGATCGTCGTGAATGCCGGCATCGGCGTCACGGGCACGCTCGAGGACCTCACCCTGGAGCAGTGGGAGCGCGCGCAGCGCATCAACCTGACGTCGGGGTTCCTGCTCACCCGCGAGTCGATGCATGCCATGCGCGAGCAGGGTGCCGGCGGGTCGCTGGTGTACGTCGCCAGCAAGAACGCGTTCGGTCCCGGGGCGGGATTCGGTGCGTACTCGGTGTCGAAGGCCGGCATGGTGCAGCTCATGCGCATCGCCGCCCTGGAGGGCGGGCCGGTCGGCATTCGCGCCAACGCGGTCAATCCCGACGCGGTGTTCGACAACTCGCGGCTGTGGGACGACGGACTGCGCGAGGAGCGGGCTGCGGCCCACGGCATCGCACCGCATGAGCTCGAGGACTTCTACGCCGCCCGCAACATCCTCAAGCGGCGCGTGACAACGGCCGATGTGGCCGCGTCGGTGGCGTTCCTGCTCTCCGACGCGTCCTCGCGCACCACCGGTGCGGTGATCCCCGTCGACGGCGGGGTCGCGGGCGCCTTCCCCCGCTGACCCACCGCCGAAACATCGCCTTCGCAAGGGGGACGCGACCCCGTAACCCTTGCGAAGGCGATATTCGGGGCGGGGGTCAAGCCGCAACCTAGGTCGCAAAGCGGGTCGGATTTGCCGGTCCGACGGCGACCCCGAGTGCGATCGCGATCCGGACCAGAACGGCGCCTGGTCGATGCACGATCTCCTCCCACGTCCACCGCACGACGACGTAGCCGGCGGCCTCGAGGTCGGACTGCCGCTTCTTCTCATGCCACAGCGACATGCCGTCGCGGTACTTGATGGCGCCATCGCATTCGCCGATGAGCCGGGCGCCGAAGAGGAAGTCGGCGCGCCACAGGGTGCCGCTCGCGCCTCGCACGGATGCCTGTGGCTGCGGAAGATCGATCCCAGCCTCGACGAAGCGAGCCCAGGACACTGACTCCAGCGCGGTCTCCAGCCGCGGGTCGGCGTGTGCCAGCGACTCCAGCACGCGGCGTCCTCCGCGCACATCGGCGGTCGCCGCCGCGCCCTCCGCCGTTGCGAGAAGCCCCCGCCTGGTCGCCGATCCCGCCATGACGCGGGCGAGAACGTGGACGTCCAGCCGTCCGAGGCCGACCGTCTCCCACTCGGCCTGGCGCCGCAGCCCGCCGTTCAGGACGACCAGCCGTTCGGCCAGGGACAGCCGAGGGAGGGCGGCTACCTAGGGCGCCACGCGGGGCGGCTTGGCCGATCCGACGGCGACCCCGGAGCGAACTCAGCAGCGGGTCCGTCACGCACAGCCCGGCCGGACCCGTGACGACCCGCGCGGGGTCAATGTCGCGTGCCGATACGCGCACGGCCCCCTGGACTCCCGGGCGCGCGGTCGACGCTCGCGGCACGAAGACCGTGGGGAGGGTGCCTTCGGGGATCCCCCACAGCGGCAACTCCCAGGCCTGCGCGGCGGCGATGCCGCCGAGCGCGGCGGGGACGCCGCGCGCCGCGAGCAGGGCGATGCGATCCGCGACGCAGCCGGCGACCCGGGGTGGGAGTCCTGAGGTCTCCTCGACGACGAGGTGTCGGGAGACCCGGTAGCGGCCGCGGCTCAGCCGGACGAGGGTCCCGGCGGTCACCGCCGACCAGAGTCGGTGGGGTGCCACGCCCGCGGTCAGCGCTTCCTGCGCGGTGAACGTTGCCGAGCCGAACTCCCGATCCAGCGCGGTGGCGGTGTCGCTGACCTCGCGTCGGGGCATCCTGGAATCGTGCCCCGTGGCGGCGCTCCCACGCCACGCTGCACCGAGCCCGCTGTGGATAGCCGCCGACGCCCCACGCCACGCCGCGAAACATCGCCTTCGCAAGGGTTCCGCGACCGCGTAACCCAAGCGATCGCGCAATGACGCGGGGCGGGGGTCAGGGGGTGAGCGCGATGTCGGTCATCGAGGCCACCTCGGGGCACGCCGAATCCCCGGCATCCTCGGCCGCATGCGACTCCCCGGGCCGGCGCACCCGCACCGCCTGCCAGCCGGCCTCGCGCGCGGCGTCGAGCTCAGCGACGACATCGGAGCAGAACAGCAGCGTCGCAGCATCGGCGCCGATGGCGGCGGCGATGCCGGCGTAGGAGGCCGCCTCGCGCTTGGGGCCGGCGTTCGCCGTGTCGTAGTACCCGCTGATCCACGGGGTCAGGTCGCCCGCGGGCGAGTGCGCGTACCAGTTGCGCTGCGCGAGGACCGAACCGGAGGAGTACACCGAGATCGGCAGGCCGCATCCATGCCAGGCCGCGAGGGCCTCCAGGGCATCGGGATAGAAGTCCGACACCAGCTCCCCGCTGTCGAAGCCCTCCTGCCAGATGAGGCCCTGGAGCGTCTTGAGCGGGGTGATCTTGCGGTCCTGCGCCACCCATTCGGTCAGCGCGAGCACGACCTCCTCGCGGGTGGGATCGACGACGCCGATCTCGGCGCCCACCTGATCCACGATCTCGCGCACCGCGGGATCGTCCGCGTGCGCGGCGAGCCACTCGTCGAAGCGCACCGTCGCGTAGGGGAAGAGGACGTCGTAGACGTACGTCGACCGGCTCGTGGTCCCCTCGATGTCGACCACGATATGAGCCACGTCGCGGAACGACGCCTCCGCTACTGTCATGGCCGGGAGGCTACATGTCCGCGGAGCAGCAGCTCGCGCTCACGTCGCAGCGCCTGTTCGTCCTGGGCTGGATGCGCGGGACGTCGGGCAACGTGTCGCTGCGCGACGGCGACGACATGCTCGTCACCGCCTCCGGGGTCGACAAGGCCGCGCTCGACGCGACGCACACGGTGCGCACCACCCTGCGGGGAGAGGCGCTGCCCGGCCAGCCGCACCGGCCCAGCGCGGAGGCGCGGGTGCATGGCGCCGTCATCGCCGCGACGGGCGCCAGCGCCGCAGTGCACGTGCACGCGCTCTCGGTGGTGGTCGCCGCCGCGCGCTGGCCGGCGGGGGTCACCCTGGTCGACGTGGAGCAGCTCAAGGGCATCGGGCGCGCGGCCGACGGCGACCGCGTCACCGTCCCCGTTGTCGCAAACTCCCAGGACATGGCGGAGCTCTCCGACCGCGTCCTCGGGGCGCTCGATGCGGGCGTGCCCGGCGTGATCGTCGCCGGCCACGGGCTGTACGCCTGGGGCAGCGACCTCGACGAGGCGGTCGCGCGCACCGAGAGCCTCGACTGGCTGTGCGAGTACGCCCTGCGCGTCGACGCCCTTCGGCGCTGACCGCGCGGGCGGGCTCCCGGGGCCGGCAGGGCCGCGCTGGGCCACAATGTGCCCAGCAGCCCTCAGGAGGAGCCATGACCCTGCTCACGGTCTGGGACGACGACCGCCCCGACGCCCCCGTACTCCAGACGTCGGACCGCGACGTCATCGCGGACACCCTCGCCCCGCTCGGCGTCGTCTACGAGCACGTCCCCGCCGCGCCGCCGCAGGTTCCGGCCCCGACTCAGGACGAGGTGCTGGAGGCCCACGGCCCGCTCGTGGACCGGCTCGTCGCCGAGCACGGATACCGGCTCGTCGACGTCGTCCAATTGCATCCGGTCGACTCCGACGAGTGGCGCGCCAACGCGGCAGCGGCCCGCGCGAAGTTCCTCAACGAGCACACGCACGACGAGGAGGAGATCCGCTACTTCGTGGCGGGATCCGGAGTCTTCTACCTCCACATGCGCGACCGGGTGCACGCGATGCTGTGCACGGCGGGCGACCTGCTGAGCGTCCCGGCGCTCACCACGCACTGGTTCGACATGGGCGATGCGCCCGACTTCATCGCGGTGCGCTTCTTCCAGGACGAGGACGGGTGGGTCGGGACCTTCACCGGCAGCGACATCTCCACCCGGTTCCCCACCTTCGACGAGCTGTCCCTGGTCGCGCTCAGTTCGACATGAGCCGGGGTGCGCTCGGCATCATCGCCGGCACCGGATTCACGCGGCTGGACCTCCTCGCCGACCCCGTGACGCGGGTCGTGGAGACGGCGTACGGCCCCGCCCAGGTCACGTCGGGCACCCTGCACGGGCGTCCCGCGCACTTCGTGCCACGCCACGGGACCGAGCACTCGGTCCCGCCCCACATGGTCAACTACCGCGCCCTCATCCAGGCACTAGCCGACCTGGGCGCCACGGAGATCCTCGCCGTCAACGTGGTCGGGGGAATCGGCCACGAGGCGGGGGAGATCGTGGTGGTCGACGACTTCATCGACTACACCCACCAGCGCATCGGGACCTTCCACGACGGCAGCACGCCCGAGGGCGTCGTCCACGTCGACGTGAGCGCGCCGTACGACGAGCGACTGCGCCAGGCGTGGCTCGCCGCCGCGGCCGATGTCGGGGTGGCCGTCACGCCGCACGGCGTCTACGCCGCCTTCGACGGCCCGCGCTTCGAGTCGAAGGCGGAGATCCGCATGGCCGCCGCAGCCGGGGCCACCGTCGTGGGCATGACGGGACTGCCCGAGGTCGTGCTCGCCGTCGAGCGCGGCATCCCCTACGCCAGCCTGTGCCTCGTGGCGAACCCCGCGGCCGGCCTGGGCAGCGAGCCCATCACCGTCGACGATGTCCTGGCCGTGATCGCGCAGGGTGCCGAGAAGGTGACCGCGATCCTCGACCGCGCCGCCCAGAGGCTCGCGGAAGCCGCGGAATCGCCGTGACCGTCGACCTGCTCATTCGCGATGCGCGCTACGCCGTCATGACCGACGAGCACGGCGGCATGCTCGAGGACGTCTCCATCGCCATCGACGACGGGCGCATCGAGGACGTGGGGCCGGGCCTGGACAAGGACGCCCGGGAGGTCATCGATGGCCGTGATGCGCTCGTCATGCCGGGCCTCGTCAACCTGCACACGCACCTGCCGATGGCGCTGCTGCGCGGCGTCGCCGAGGACGTCGACCTGCAGGGGTTCCTCGAGCGCGTGTGGGCCGAGGAGGCCCGCCTCATGGATCCCCGCGGGGTCTACGTCGGAGCGCGTCTCGGCGCCCTCGAGGCGGTGATGTCGGGCACCACGACGGCGCTCGACATGTACTTCCACCCCGCCGATGCGCACCGTGCCGCGGTCGAGGTGGGGCTCCGGCACGTCACCGGGCCGGTGTTCTTCTCCTTCCCCGGCCCGGACGGCCTGGCCTGGGAGGAGCGGATGGCCCTTGCGCGCGACTGGCCGGCGACGCTCGCCGCACTCGGCGGCCCCCACGTGCCGCCCGCGCTTATGCCGCACGCTGCGTTCACCGTCGGCATCGACCACCTGCGCGAGATCGCGGACCTCGCACGCGCGCAGTCCGCGCTCGTGCACACGCACGCGTCGGAGAACGACCGGGAGAACGCCGACACCGTGGCCTCCACCGGGCTGCGTCCCGTGGGCGCCCTCGACTCTGCCGGCCTCCTCGGCCTCGGCCCGGTGCTCGGCCACGGCGTGCGCCTCGACGACGGCGAACATGTCGAGGTCGTTGCTCGAGGAGC
>JBJTJS010000266.1:0-4831 GCA_046096085.1 bacterium | reverse complement strand
GCTGACGTGCGGATGCTCGCCGACGATGAGGCATCGCGGATGCGCGAAGCCCGCGCCGGGAGGGAACTCCCGGGAGTATCGGGTGGCGCGGCACGCCCCCCGGCGGCAGCCCAGGCACGCGCCCGGTCCGCAGGCCCTCGCATCGGTGGTCCCGTCGCGCTCGCCCTCGCGCTCGGCATGGTCGGCGTTCCCTCGGGCATCGCCGCCGACGAGATCCCCCCGATCCTTCGCGACATCACCGGCGGATCCCCCGCGTTCATCGCCGCGGGTGCAGGACCGGTGAACGTGATGCTCGAACTCGAGGCGACCCCGGCGGCTCGGGTGTACGCCGCCTCCGAGGGACTGGGCCCGCGCAGCCGCATCACGGCAACCCGCACGGCGGTGGATCGTGTCGAGACCCAGCAGGCCTCGGTGCGGGCGCGCCTGACGGCGCCCGCGACACGGGCCACGGTGCTCTACGAGACCTCCCGCGTCTATGCCGGCATCGCCGTGCGCACCGACGCCTCCCGCGTCGATGCGCTCGCCGCAATCCCCGGGGTGAAGGCCATCCCCCGCCTCGTGCCCAAGGAGCGTGACAACTTCATCGCCGTGCCCCTGATCCAGGCGCCGAGCGCCTGGGTGGACGCGGGCAAGACCGGTCGGGGCGTGACCCTGGGCGTGATGGACACCGGCATCGACTACACGCACGCGGACTTCGGCGGCCCCGGCACTCCCGAGGCGTACGACGCAGCGCTCGCGGCCAAGGAGGCCGGGCAGTCGCCCGACTACCCCGATCCCGCGAAGGTCGCAGGCGGCTACGACTTCGCCGGCAACGCCTACAACGCGGAGGATCCGGACTCCGTGCCGCAGCCCGACGACAATCCCCTCGACTGCGAGGGCCACGGGACTCACGTGGCCGGATCAGCGGGCGGCTACGGCGTCAACGCCGACGGCTCGACGTTCGAAGGACCCTGGGACGCGAGCACGCCCTTTGACACGATGGGCATCGCGCCCGGCGTGGCGCCCGAGGTCACGCTGTACTCCCTCAAGGTGTTCGGGTGCGAGGGGTCGACCCTGCTGGTGCCCGAGGCCCTGGACTGGGCGGTCGATCCCAATGGCGACGGCGACCTGTCCGATCACCTGGACATCGTCAACATGTCCCTCGGCGCCGACTTCGGCTCGCCTCAGGACCCTGATTCCGTCGCCAGCGACAACGCCGTCGATGCCGGCGTGTCCGTCATCGCCGCGGCGGGCAATGCCGGTGACATCTACGAGATCTCCGGATCCCCCGCGATCGCCACCAAGGCCCTCTCGGTCGCCGCCTCCGAGGACCGCGGCGAGATCACCGATGGGTTCAGCGCCTCCATCGCCGGATCGGCCCGGACCTTCCCCGCCTCCCTCTCCGCCGACTACCCCTGGTCGACCGGCTCGGGGGTCGCCGACGCCCCCCTCGTGGAGCTCGGCGACTGGAGCGAGCCGCCGAGCGCAGCGAACAACATCGACGGCTGCAGCCCGTTCAGCGCGGCCGATGCAGCGCGGGTGGCCGGCAAGGTCGTCCTGCTGTGGTGGGACGACAACGAGCCGACTCGCCGATGCGGTTCCGTGGGCCGATCGGGCAATGCCACAGCGGCAGGGGCCACCGGCGCGGTCCTGGGGTCGAGCCTCACGCTCTTCGCCGTGGGGATCACCGGGAGCAAGGACATCCCCGTCGTGCTGTCCAACTCGGCGGGCACCTCCGCCCTCCACGACGCCCTTGGCCAGGGGCGGGCGGTCACCGTCACCCTCAACGACGACCTGCGCAACACCGAGCGCATCATCGTGCCGGTCGGGCCCAGTGATCCCACCGACATGATGACGTCCTTCACGTCGCGCGGCACGGCTCTCGCGGGCAACGTCAAGCCCGATGTCACCGCACCCGGCAGCAGCATCTTCTCCGCGGCGGTCGGCACCGGTGACCAAGGGGCGTCCAAGAGCGGGACCTCCATGGCGACCCCCATGACCGCCGGTCTGGCCGCGCTCCTCATCGAGGCTCGCCCCTCCTGGAGCGCCCAGGAAATCAAGGCCGGCATCATGAACACCGCGGACCACGACCTCTTCCTCGACCCCGGCCAGACCGGCCCGCGCTACGACGTCCTGCGCGCAGGCTCGGGCCGGGTGGACGCCCTCTCGGCGGTCCGGAACCGCGTGCTGGCGTACGTCGTCGATGACCCCGGTGCGGTGAGCGTGTCCTTCGGGGTGCTCGACGTGAAGGCCGGGACGGTGTACTCCGCCAGCAGGACGGTGCGCATCGCGGACAAGCGGACGAGTGGCAGCGCCCGGACGTACGCCGTCGGACTGACCGCGCTCAATACGCTGCCCGGAGCCTCGTTCGTCGTGTCGCCGGACTCAGTCACGCTGCGACCAGGCCAGTCCGCGGACATCGTCGTACGAGTGAAGGCCAACGGGACGCGCCTGCTCCATCGGGCGGATCCGACGATCACCCTCGATCCCTACGGCATCGGACTCATGCGCGACTTCCTCACCGACATCAGCGCCTTGCTCACGGTGTCGAAGCCGACCGGCGGTGAGATTCGGGTTCCCGTGTTCGCCGCTCCCCGCCCCGCATCCGAGATCTCCACGCAGTCCGTCGTCGACGTCAGCGGGACCGGGCTGGAGACCGGGACGCTCACGATGGCGGGCACACCGGTGAACCCCCGCGGGGACGTGGGCTACGAGATGGAGCGTTCGCGGGTCAGTGCCCTGCAGCTCGTGGCTGACAGCGAGCGGCTCCCCAACTGCATGCCCGACCAGACCGAGGACTGCGTCGCCACCGAGGATCAGGCGTCGGCCGACCTGCGGTACCTCGGATTCACCAGTGACGCGCGCTTCGTCGAGGATCCGCTGGACCCGGCGAACGGCGCGATGGCGTACTTCGGCGTCGCCTCCTGGGCGCCGTGGCGGACCGCTGCGAGCATCTCCGAGTTCGACGTCTTCCTCGACACCGACAAGGACGGGGCTCCCGACGCCGTGCTGTACAACACGCGGCTCGGAGAGACGGACATCCTCGTGAGCAGCACCGTGAGCCTTCGCGAGGGCGAGGGCTTTGCCTTCATCGACATCCAGCTCCTCAACAACCTGGCAGGCAACGCGGACACGGCGAAGATGCACTCCAACGCCATGACGCTCCCCCTGTCGCTCGCGGCCCTCGCCAATCCCACGGATGAGGACGGCAATCCGCTGCCTCCGTTCATCTCCGAGGGGCAGACGTCGATCTCCTACTGGGTCGAGACCTACGGATCCGGCGTCCTCACCGACTCGATCGCAAGTGCCGAGGATCCCCTGCAGGTCGATCTCGTGGAGCCCCCCTTGACGGCGTTCAATGACACCGCGAGCATGCCAGCGCGGGCGCTGCCCGGACGGCAGCTCACGGTGACCATGGATCCCTCGACGGCGCGTGGCGCCCCGCGCCTGCTGCTCATCCACCACCTGAACCGCCTGGGGCAGAAGGCCCAGGTGGTCGCCGTCCGGTAGGGGCACCGATCTCGATCCGCCGCCCCCGGCTTCGTGGGGTCACGGATGACTGAGAGCGCGGCGGAGGGAGTGGGATTCGAACCCACGGAGACGGGGTTGCCGCCTCAACGGTTTTCAAGACCGTCGCCTTCGGCCGCTCGGCCATCCCTCCCGGGACTCACGCACCCTATCCCTCGCCCGTCCGAGAGCCCCCGGGAAGCCTGACGCCGAACGCGCCTAGGAGGCGTCCACGAACGACACCGCTGAATCCGCCACCGCGATCACCGCCCACGTGCCGCGATCGTCCGCGGTGCTGAGCCGGTAGGCCGGCAGCAGGAGCATCGTGCCGTCCGGCTGCCAGTACTGCACGAGTGTCGGCTCAGCGCCGGTCACGGTGATCGGGCTCTGCCAGACCTCGATGGTGCGCGGATCGGAGGGGCGGGGCGCAGCATCCGTGGCGGTGTCCGACGACGTGACACTCTCCTCGGCCATCGGCACGACCACTCCGCCGTCCAGGGGAGTCGGGCCGAACGCCATCCAGCGCACCTGCTGCGAGCGCTCCACCGCGGTCCTGGCCCCCACGATGGGGTAGTCCTCCACCGGCACGAGACCGGCCGCGAATCCGTTGGCCCACAGCGGGTCTTTCGGCCCGTAGGTGACGCTCCACGAGAGCTGCGTTCGGCTGCCCTCCACGCGCTGCCACGCCGTCACCCAGGTCATGTAGCCGTCGGTTCCGGTCTCCCACTCGATGTCGATGCCGGCTGCCTCGTCGTCGGTGACGCCGACCGCACCGAGCAGGTCGCGGGCCTTCGCCAGCGCCTCCCGCTGCCCCATCGGCGGCTCCTTCGGCTCGCAGGACTCCTGCGCTCCCTCCTTCGATCCCGCAGCCGCGCCGGCCTCGCTGCCCGAGGCAGTCGCCGACTCATCGGCGACGGACGTGCCCATCTCCGCTCGCGGCTCGGCGACGGCCGACTCCGCGGGTGCGGGCTCCGGGACGGCGACGCCGCCTCCTCCGGCCGCGCACTCCCAGGGGTTCTGCGTCGGATCGGAGTAGGACCACGACACCAGCCCGTCCTCGGACACCCAGATCGTGGCCGACGAGTAGTCCTCGGGCCCCACCATCCAGGAGCCCTCCATCGACTTCGGCTTGCCCTTCACGCCGAACGTCGACGCGAGCTGCGCGGCGAGCGCGCGTGCATCCACGTCGCTGCCGTCGAGCCGGTAGCCGCGCGCCGTTCCCGGCTCGTCGGCCAATTCGGCACCCGGCTCGAAGCCGCTGCCCCAGCCCCCGCCCGGATACGGCTTGGACTTGGCATCCACGGCCTGGACGGCCGAGGATGCCAAGTCCATGCCGTATCCGGGC
>JBJTJS010000265.1:0-7982 GCA_046096085.1 bacterium | reverse complement strand
GCGGGGCCGAGGTCACCCTCAACGTCACCGCGACCGAGGCGGAGGATCGCATCGCCGAGGTGCGCCGCCTCACCGGCGGCCGCGATGCGATGCTCGTACGCCGCCGCCCGGGGCACCCAGACGCCGGCCTGGCTGAGGCCCGACAGGACGATCCGCTGCGGGTCGACGTCGGGACGCTTGAGCAGCCAGTCGACGACCGGGGTGATGACAGCCTCCCAGTCGTGGCGGAAGTACAGCTTCTGCTCGTACAGCGCGTAGCCCTGGCCAGGGCCGTCGACGGTGATGGCGGGGTAGCCGCGGGCCACCGCATCGACCGCCCCAGCGGAGAGCATGTCGCTGACCGGGCCGTCGGAGCCGTTGACGAGGATCACGACGGGCCGCCGCTGCTCCCCCGCCGACCAGAAGTACCCGTGCAGGTGCGTGCCCTCGTAGTGGACGTCGACCTTCTCCACGGGAGTCGGCCACAGCCGCATGGACTTGTCGAATGCCGCGCGGTGCCAACGCCAGGTGGCGAGCTCCCGGCCGGGATCGCGCGTCGCGAGGACGTAGAAGAACGCCGCACCGGCGTAGACGGCAGCGCGCAGGTAGGCGTCGCGGGCCGAGGCCACGTGCCCCGACTTCTCCGCCTCCTCGGCGATCTCGTGCACGCGCTTCGCCGTCGCCATCCACTCGTCGAACCAGGAGTCAGCGTCGGCGTCGGTGATCCGCTGGACGGTGGCGAGGACCTCGCCGGCCTCGGACATGCGGTACGGCGCGGCGCCGAGCACCTGCAGGGCCGCGAACTCGAATCCCTCGTCCTGGAAGAACCACTGCTTCGGCAAGGCGGGTCCCCTCCCTGGTGTGCGCCGCTACGTCAGCGACGGGTTGATGACGACCTTGAGGCTCTCCAGGTCCATGGACGTGCGCAGGGCCAGGTCGGCGTCGGCGAGGCCGAACTCGTGGCTCACGAACTCCTCGAAGGGGTAGCGGTCGGCGTAGCGCTCGAGCAGCCGCAGCGCGGGGTCGTAGCCGGTCGACGGGTGGTTGGTGAGCCCGACGAGGCGGATGTTCTTGCTGCAGACGTGGCGGTGCACGTTGAGGGTGATCTCGCCGGTGTCGGCGAAGTTGCCCATCTCGAGCATGAGGCCGCCGCGCTTGAGCATCTCGATGCCCTCGACGAAGGACGCCGGGGTGTTGGCCATGTGCAGGACGACGTCCGCGCCGCGGCCGCCGGTGAGGCGGCGCACCTCGGCGATGCGATCCTCCGCCTCGGTCGCGGTGACGTTGAGGGTGACCTCGGCCCCGCACCGCTTGGCGAACGCGAGCCGGTGCTCCGACAGGTCGGTGGCGATGATCTGGCCGGCGCCCATCATGTCGGCCTTGGCGACATGCAGCAGGCCGAGCGGGCCGGAGCCGATGACCACCACGGTGTCGCCGGAGTTGAAGCCCTCCAGCGCGTAGGAGCTGAACTCCTTGACCTTGTCCAGCGAAGCTGTGCAGGCCATGAGCTCGGCGAGCACGGCGACGCGCGCGGACAGGCCGCTGGGGACCTTGTAGACGAAGGCGTCCGGGCGCAGGTACATCTGCTCGGCCCAGCCGCCGAAGAGGTGCGGCGGCTCGGCGGAGGTGAGGGAGTTGCCGTAGCAGCGGACGTTCTCGCACCAGCCGTAGCCCATGACGTGCTTACACTCGTGGCACCGCCCGCATACGACGTCGGGGCACATCGTGACGCGGTCGCCGACCTTGAGCGGTCGGCCGTGGAACTCCAGGCCCGCCGCGGCGCCGCGGCCGAGCTCGGAGATGACGCCGACGTTCTCGTGGGCCTGGAGGATGGGGAACGGCGTCGTCGTCTCGGCCGGCGAGCCGGCGTACTGCTTGGTCTCGCCCATGTAGGTGTGCTTGTCGGTGCCGCAGATGCCCGACATCTCCATCTGCATGAGCGCCGCGCCGTCCTCCAGGGACGGCCACGGGAAGGACTGCACCTCGTACGACCCCGGTGCGGTCAGGACAGCGGCTCGAACCTCGGTCATGCCGCTCACCCTACGGCGGGCAGCAGTCGCGTGGAAGCGGCTTGGGCGCTCAGGCGCGCTCGACGGGGAGCGGGCTGTCGACGTCGCTCGCGCCCGCCGGAGCCTGCGGGGCCAGCTTCCCCTCCGCGGCGTCGGCGAGCGCCCTGCGGACGATGGCGTCCACCTCGTCGACGTCCAGAGGCTGCTGCTTGCTCCCGAGGATCCAACTCGTGATCTGGGAGAACATCGCCCAGGTGAACAGCACGCCGCAGAGCACGACGACAACGCCCAGGATCCGCCCGTTCTCCGTGAGCGGCTGGGCGTCGTCGCCCCGGACGTCCAGCACCGTCGACAGCGCCCACGGGAAGGAGTCGCCGACCGTCTTCAGCTGGCTCTTCGGCTCGTTCCTCTCGAAGATGGCCATGGCCACTGCGGCGATGATTCCCACGCCCGCGATCGCGATGACGGCCAGCGTGAACTGGTGCCCGAAGGAGAGGTGCCGCACCTCGATGACGAACGCCACGATGAAGACCGTGACGACGAGTGCCGCCGGGACGTTGAGCGCGATGAGGAGCGGAGAGAGCAGGAGCAACGGCGTCGCTACCGCGTGCCGAAGGAAACTGCGGCGATCACTCGATCTGACCAGCCTGATCGCATAGTCGGCAGCGAGGTAGAGCCACAGGACCGCGGCCAGGGCCCAGCTCTCCCACGTCAGCGTCGGGGTGACGTCGAGGAGCCACGGCACGATCAGCGCGACGCTGTAGACCAGGGCGACGAGGACGCGCACGACCGCCCAGCGGGTGGCGGACCGTGACTCCTGCGCTGAGTCGGGCGCCGCGCTCATGCGGCGAGCCTAGGCCTCCAGGAGGGGAGCCTAGGCCTCTTCGGCCGAACGCAGGGCCGCGATGCCCGCGGCTATCAGCGGCTCCACGGCCGCGCCGAGCATGTCGAAGCCCTGCCCCACCGTCTGCCCCTGGGAGTGGCGGTAGTGGATGCCCTCGAGGATGACGGCGAGCTTGAACGACGCCAGGCCGACGTAGAAGCCCATGTCGACGAGGTCGCGTCCGCTGGCCTCGCGGTAGACCTCGAGCATGCGCGACTCGTCGAGGAAGCCCGGCGCATCGGCGGCGTTGCCGAGGCCGGTGGGGTCCAGCCGCGTGAGGCGGAGGTAGACGAGCAGCAGGCCGAGGTCGGTGAGCGGGTCGCCGAGCGTGGCCATCTCCCAGTCGAGGACGGCGGCGACCTCGTTGTGCTCGTCGACGAGCAGGTTGTCGAGCCGGTAGTCGCCGTGCACGATCGCCGGCGGCTGCTCGACTGGCACGCTCTCCCGCAGCAGCGCGACGATCTCCTCGGCCCCGGCGAGGTCGCGGCTGCGTGAGGACTCCAACTGGGCGGACCAGCGACGCACCTGCCGTTCGAGGAACCCGTGCGGCCGCCCGAAGTCCTCCAGCCCGACCGACGCGGGGTCGACCGAGTGCAGGGCAGCGAGCGTGGTGATCATGCGCCGCGAGACCTGCTCGGTGCCGTCGGCACCGAGGGCGGCAAGGTCTGATGCGCTGCGGTACGGCGTCCCCCGCACCCACTCCATGACATAGAACGGTGCCCCGATGACGTCGGGGTCCTCGCACAGGGCGTACGTGCGCGGGACGGGCACGTCGGTGTGGGCGAGCGCGGTGATGACCCGGTACTCCCGGGACATGTCGTGGGCGGTCTCGAGGACGTGGCCGAGCGGGGGCCGGCGCACGACCCAGCGCGCGGTGCCGTCGGTGACGATGTACGTGAGGTTGGATCGGCCGCCCTCGATGATCTCGGCGGTGAGCGGCCCGGCGGTGA
This sequence comes from bacterium, assembly GCA_046096085.1. Classification (GTDB taxonomy): domain Bacteria; phylum Actinomycetota; class Actinomycetes; order S36-B12; family S36-B12; genus Mxb001. The sequence continues at coordinate 4,161 of JBJTJS010000265.1, read as the reverse complement.
GCCCTGGCGCTGCGCGCTCCAGGAATGCGGCGAGGCGCGCCGTGTCGATCCCCGGGGGGTCGGCCACGGCGCGCCTCGTCACGGACTCGGTCGTCGGCGCGCGGTCAGCGCTTGCGCAGGACGAAGCGCAGGGACTTGATGTCGGGCATGCTGCCCGCGTAGTCCAGGATCAGCTTGCCGCTGCTCGTGATGTCACCGTCGTACGTGCCGTTGGCATCGGCGCCGTTGACCTCGTAGGAGTTGTCCTCTTCGTCCAGCGAGACGATGAAGGACACGGGCTGAGGAGCCGACCACGTGCCGCCAACGTCCTTGTACTGCCAGGTGCCAAGGGCCGCATTGCCGCGGGCCTCGGTGATGATGATCTTCTCCCGGCCCTCCCCGTAGACGCCGTTGATGTAGCCGTGGAAGCTGCCGACCCACTTGCCGACGAGGACGTCGGCAACGTTGCCGCCGGAATCACCCGCAGGCGCAGCCGTCGCGACGGCGCTCGGAGCGAGGAGCAGGGCCGCGGCAGCGGCGCCTGCGATGGACATGCGAAGCGCAAGGGTGAAGCGCATGGGACCCCCTTCGGTCGATTCCCGGCGCCCGCAGGGTGCGGCGCCGGCTGGAGCAGCGTGGTGCGGTGGGCTGAGCGAGTGCAGTGCGTGGCAGGTGCAGGATTCGAACCTGCGTAGGCTTTCACCGACGGATTTACAGTCCGCTCCCATTGGCCGCTCGGGCAACCTGCCGGGCCGCCCAGCCTAGTGGCCCGCGCTGCGGGGATGGCGCCAGGGCCTCAGCGGCAGGGACCCTGCCCGAGGATGGGCGCGGGGAAGGCCTCGACGTAGCCGTCGGCCTCGACGGCGTAGAGCGAGGGACCGCCGACGAGCCAGCGGGGCGCCCCCATCGTCGGGACGGTGCGGGCGAGCCGGCCGTCGCGCGTGCACACGACACTGATGCTCCTCGACGCACGGTTGGCGACGTATAGGGCGGTCGCCCTGGCGTTGAGAAGGAGGAAGAAGGGGTCGGCTCCGGTCGCCACCGTGCGCCGGATGGTCACGTTGCCATGGGCCGCGTGCTCCAGGTCGATCTCCTTGACCCCCTTGTCGGCAATGCTGCCGACCCAGGCGCTGCGGCTGCCCGGCATCGCGATCGCGGGAGTCGGCTCGCCGCCGACCTTCACCTCGGCAATGTGGGCGTAGGTCTGGGCGTCGAGGACGCTCACCGCTCCCTTGTCCCACAGCGACACGAGGACGTAGCGGCGGTCGGGCGTGGGCACGGCCCGCAGGGGCTTGCCGCGCATCTTCACCTGCTTGACCACCGAGAGGGTGCTGATGTCGACGACGTCGAGGCGGTTCTCGGAGAAATTGCTCACGAGGAGCCTGCGGCCGCTCGCGCACAGGGCGAGGGCATCGACGTCCCCGCCGAGCTTGAGTCGCTTGCGAACGGTGTTGGTGGTGGTGTCGATGGCCACGAGCTCGCCCGCACCGCGGGTGCTCACGAAGACGGTCTTGTCGTCGGGACTCACCAGGGTCCGGAAGGGCTCGCCTCCGGTCTTGACCGTGGCCACGACGCGGTTGCGCACCGCGTTGACGACGCTCACCGTCCCGCTGCCCGCATTGGGGACGTAGACGCGGGAGCCGGTGGAGTTGATGGCGAGGTAGGCCGGTGCGGTGCCGACGGTGATGCGTCGGGTGACGGTGTTGGTGGCGGTGTCGATGACCTCGAGGACGCCGGGCTCCTGGCGGTCGCTGGCGTCGGCGATCCGCTCGGCGACGTAGAGGCGGTCGCCGTCGGGGCTGAGGACGGCGGCCATCCCGGATCCCGCGGTCGGGATGGGCGTCGGGCTCGGCTCGGAGTCCGCGCGGGCTGCCGCGGGAGCGAGCAGGCCGAGGGCGAGCGCCGCTGCAGTGACGGCGACGGCGGTCCGGCGGGGCGAGGTCACGGGCCCTCCCTGGTCATGGCACTGCCTGGATCGAATCCGACTATACGCGGGCGCGAGAGGCGGGCGGGGAACGCAGGAGGGGCCCACCCTCCTCGGCGGGCCCCTCCTGCGAGCGCTATCGGACGGGGCCCATGCTCGCGGTGTTGGAGAAGTCACCGTTGACGGAGAACTTCACCGACAGGGCCTGGGAGTTCTTGCCCTTGGGGAACTTCCGCTCCCACGTGAACTTGCCACCCGACGCGGAGAGGTTGGAACTCTTCTGCTCCTCCCACGTGCCGCTGTTGCCCCACATGATCCAGGGCGTGATGCGGGTCCCGTTGGCATAGCCCGCGGCACTGCCGCCGACGGTGACCTTGGAGCCGCCGCCGAGGAAGAAGTTGAGCTTTCGGCGCTGGTAGTTCGTGATCTTGAGGTTGTACGGCGATGCCACATTGGACGGCAGCGACCTGTCGCCCCAGCCCGCTCCGTTGAGGGCCTGAACCCGGAAGGTGTAGTTCACACCCGGTGTCAGGCTCGTGTAGGTGCACTGGTTGAGTTTGGGATCCGTCAGGCGCGTGATGCACACCTGACCGCCGGGCGTTGCCTGCACCAGGTAGTTGGTGATCGGGTAGGAGCCGGTGTACTTCGGCGCCGTCCAATCGACGGTGACCTTGTTCCAGCCCGGGGTGGCGACCACGTCGGTGGGCGCATCGGCCGGGTACACCGGGTCGTACGGCGACGGCTCGGGGCCGGGGGTGAAGAGGGCGACACGGCCTGCGGCGATGGGTCCGGCGGTCGTGAAGTCCCCGGCGACGTACGCCGATCCGTCCGAGTTGGCGACGATGGATCGGACGGAAGCGTTGACGCCGATTACCCCGGCCGACCTGAGGTACTGCCACGTCCCACCCACGACGGTGCTCGAGCCTCCGAAGCTGCCTCCACTCAGGATCGCCACTCGATTGAAGGTAGTCCCGCTTACCGAAGTGAAGCGACCTCCTACGTAGAGGTATGTGCCCGTGGGATCAAAGTCGAGGGCGGCGACATCCACGTTGGTGGTCCAGTTGCCCACGGGGTACCACGTGTCATCGGCAACCTTGTAGCGAGCGACTCCCGACAACCTCGCCCCACCAGCACCGGAATCGTCGCTGAAGTAGCCAGCGGCATAGATGTCACCCGTCGTCGGATGAACCGTGAGAGCCGCGACCTGCTGGCTCGGCTGCCAGTTGCCTACTGTCACCCACGTGTCGTCGGACTCACGCCAGGCAGCCAGCCGGGCGATGTTGCGTCCCTGGATCTGCGTGAACTTGCCGCCCACGTACAGCGTGTCGTCCTTGTAAGCGCCAGCGAAGACCTTGTCGTTGGTGTTGCCCGCTCCCATGACGTACCACGTGTCATCCCGCCACTGCGCGAAGCCATCCACCGGTGTGTTGGAGCCACAGCTGGCGTTCGTGCAGATTCCGGTCAATTCGCCGATCGCGTAGACGGTATCGTCGGCATAGTTGGTGTCATCAATCCCAACAATGATGTTTTCGACGACGTTGGAGTCGTTGCCAGTGGGGCTTAGCAGGCCGTAGCCCATGCCGTCCCACGCAGTGCCGTTCCATCGCGCCACATTGAGAGCACTGTCGTCACCGGCCTTTGCGAAGTAACCTGCGGCGTAGATGGTGTCGTCCGGAGAAAGCGCTGCGGCGTACACACCGGGCTTGACAGGGTCCGTGTACTGCGAGGAATCCGAATAATCGAACCCGGTGTCGTCGATGGTCATAGCTCCGGCTGATCCTGTGACCAGCTGGGCGATCCTGTTGCGAGTCGCACCTCCGCTAGTCCGGAAGGTACCCGTCGCGATGATCCCAATCGTGTCATCCTTCAACAACGTGTATGTCTGAGAGTCATCGATTCCAGCCCCTACGGCTGACCAGTTGCCGTACTGGTAGCTCTTCGGCGTGGGCTTCTTGGCGGCCGGCGCTCCTGCGGCGCTGGGGACCGCCCCCACTCCCATCGTGACGACCAGGCCCCGACGGCGAGGCCGACCACCCCTCGTGAGGCGAGTGAACGCGAACGAGACATGGGCGACCTCCTGAGCGACAGGGGACTTCGGACACTGCCCCCGAACCTGCTCCCACCCTTGACCGGGCTCGCGGGCCCGGCTACCCCCGCAGGGCAATCACCCCAGGAGCCGGCGCACCGCCTCCACGAGGCTGGCGGCCACCGCCACCTGAGGCCCGAACGCCCGCGGTGTCGCCGGCACCCCGATGAAC
>JBJTJS010000264.1:0-7777 GCA_046096085.1 bacterium | reverse complement strand
ACTGCGTTTTGCGCGACACCACCCGCCACTCAACGCATTCTTGGGGGTTCGCTAGGCGCCGAGGCGCTCCCGCAGGGCCGCCAGCTGCTGGCGCAGCGCCGCGGGGACGCGGTCCCCGAAGTTCGCGTAGTACTCCTCGGTCAGGTCCGCCTCGGTGCGCCAGGTGACCGGGTTGACCGCGAAGAGCTCGGCCTCCTGCTCCGGTGAAAGATCGAGGCCCGACAGGTCGAGCTCGCCGGGCGCCGGGATCCGGCCCAGGGGTGTGTCGACCGCCTCGGCCTCTCCCTCCGTACGCCGCACCACCCACTCCAGGACCCGCGAGTTGTCGCCGAAGCCCGGCCACAGGAAACGACCGTCAGCGTCCTTCCGGAACCAGTTGACCTGGTAGATCCGCGGCAGCTTCTCCGGCGACGTGAACGTGCCGATCGCCAGCCAGTGCGCCCAATAGTCGGCCATGTTGTAACCGCAGAAAGGCAGCATCGCGAACGGGTCGTGGCGCAACTCCCCCACGGCACCTTCGGCCGCGGCCGTCTGCTCCGACGACACGGTCGACCCCCTGAATACCCCGTGCTCCCAGTCGAACGCCTCGGTCACGAGCGGCACGTTGCTGGCGCGACGGCCGCCGAAGAGGATCGCGTCGATCGGCACCCCGGCGGGATCCTCCCAGTTGGGAGCGATCGACGGGCACTGCTCGGCGGGTGCCGTGAAGCGGGCATTGGGGTGAGATGAGGGCTCCGACGACTCCGGCGTCCAGTCGCGGCCCTTCCAGTCGATGAGGTGGGCGGGCGCCTGCTCCGTGAGACCCTCCCACCACACGTCTCCGTCGTCGGTCAGCGCGACGTTGGTGAAGATGCAGTTGGAGTGCAGCGTCTCGATGGCGTTGCCGTTGGTGTGCACGCCGGTGCCCGGGGCGACGCCGAAGAACCCGGCCTCGGGATTGATGGCGTAGAGGCGTCCGTCGGGCCCGAAGCGCATCCAGGCGATGTCGTCGCCCACGGTCTCGACCTTCCAGCCGGGCACGGTCGGCTCGAGCATCGCGAGGTTCGTCTTGCCGCAGGCCGAGGGGAAGGCCGCCGTGATGTAGCGGACGTCGCCGCTGGGGGCGGTCAACTTGAGGATGAGCATGTGCTCGGCCATCCAGCCCTCGTCGCGGGCCATGGCCGACGCGATGCGCAGCGCCACGCACTTCTTGCCGATCAGGGCGTTGCCCCCGTAGCCGGAGCCGTAGGACCAGATCTCCCGGGTCTCGGGGAAGTGGGTGATGTACTTCGTGTCGTTGCACGGCCACGGTACGTCGTCGCGGCGCTGGCCCTCGGGGTCCACCAGCGGGTAGCCCACGGAGTGGACCGCCGGGATGAAGTCGCCGTGCTCGCCGATGAGGTCGAGGGGCTCGCGCCCCATGCGGGTCATGATGCGCATGTTTACGACGACGTACGGCGAGTCCGTGAGCTCGACGCCGAGCTGGGCGATGTGCGAGCCGAGCGGACCCATCGAGAACGGGACCACGTACATCGGACGACCGCGCATGGATCCGGCGAAGAGCCCCTGGAGGATGCCCTTCATCTCGGTCGGCTCCATCCAGTTGTTGTTCGGCCCCGCGTCCTGGGCGTACTGGGAGCAGATGAACGTGCGGCTCTCCACGCGCGCGACATCGCTCGGATCGGAGCGCGCGAGGAATGAGTTGGGTCGTAGTTCCGGGTTGAGGCGGATGAACGTGCCGTCCTGGACCATCTGCTCGGTGAGCCGGTCCCATTCCTCCTGGGATCCGTCGCACCAGATGATCTCGTCGGGCTGCGTCAGCTCGGCGACCTCCTCGACCCACTCCAGCAGCTTCTTGTTGCGGGTGGGCGCATCCGCGAGTCCGGGAATGGTCATCTCATCTCCTCGACGCCGGATCAATATTCGTGTCGGAACTGCTCGCCTCGGCCGGATCGCCGCCGTGCCGGCTCCTGGCGACATCATTCACCCTCCGCGGGGGTGGTCATCACCGTGTAAGCCCTTTCATGCCCGGGCTGTGACGAACGGCACAGGGCCGTCGCGCGCGGCACGTGCCTAGCCTCAATGGATGAAACCGGCACCGGCGCTCGAGACCCGCGACCTCGTCAAGCGCTACGTCAACGTTGTCGCAGCGGATCGCGTGACGCTGCAGGTCCTGCCCGGTCAGGTGTACGGGCTGCTGGGGCCCAATGGCGCGGGGAAGTCCACCGTCATTCGCTGCTGCCTGGGCTACCTCCGTCCCACCGAGGGGACCACCGCCATCCGGGTGACCCGCTCGGATGAGTTCGGGGACGACGTCCGCAACCCGTGGCTGAGGTGCCGCGTGGGGTACCTGCCCGGCGACCTCCGGCTAGAGCCGCGCATGACCGGACAGCAGATCACGGCCTTCCACCTGGCCCTGCGCAGGAGGTACGGCGCCCCTGTCCCGGACGACGACGTCCGGAACCTGGCAGGCCGGCTCGACCTCGACATGTCGCGACGCTTCGCCACGCTGTCCAAGGGCAACCGCCAGAAGGTCGGCGTCCTGCTCGCCCTCACGGGCGCCCCCGACCCTCTCGTCCTCGACGAGCCCACCTCCGGCCTGGACCCGCTGGTGCAAGACGTCGTCCTCGACCTCATCCGCGAGCACCGCGATCGCGGGGCCGCGATCCTGCTGAGCACGCACATCCTCGCGGAAGCCGAGTCGATCGCCGATCGCGTCGGCGTCCTCAGTCGCGGGCGCCTCGTCACCGACCGGGCCGTCTCCGAGCTCATGGCCACGGCGCGACAGCACCTCATCGTGACGCTGCGTGACCTACCCCACGACGGGGATCTGCGCAGCATCCCCGGCGTGGTCTCCGCCTCGCGGATCTCTGACGTCTCGGGCGACGGGGCGGAGACGCTCGCCGTCACCGTCGAGGGAAGCGCGCGGGCGCTCTTCGAACGCCTTGCGCCCCTCGGCATCGAACGGGTGCGCAGTGAGCAGACCGAACTCGACGAGGTGTTCCACGCGTCCGTCAAGGAGGGAGCAGCATGAGCGGGGTCATCGTGCTGCGCCAGATGCTGCTCGAGCGTTGGCGCAGTCTGCTTGCCTGGACGGTGAGCATCGCCGCACTCATGCTCGTCATGCTCGTCTTCTACCCGTCGATCCGGGACAGCGGTGCGGACTTCGACGCCTGGATCCAGTCACTGCCCGAGTCGGCGCGGCAGACCTTCGGACTCGCCGAGGCATCCATGACGACGCCGATCGGCTACCTCGTCAGCCAGGTGTACTCGAACATCTACCCGCTCGTCGTCATCATCATGACGTTCTCGCTCGCCGGCTGGGCCATCGCCGGCTGCGAGGCCGACGGAACGCTCGAGACCACGCTGTCCGCACCACTGCGGAGGTGGGTACTCGGCCTCGCGCGATTCGTCGGCATCGCCCTGGCGGCCCTCGCGGTGATCGCCATCTCCACGGGCGTGCTCGCCCTCAGTTCGCCGTTCTTCGACCTCGACGTCGGCGTGCCCGGCTGGGGGGTCTGGGCGGCGGGACTCACGATGTGGGGCCTGGTGATGGTCTACACCGCGGCCGTATTCGCCGTGGGAGCGGCGACGGGGCGGCGCACCTGGGCACTGGCCGCGGGCTCGGCCCTGGCGGTCATCGGCTTCCTCGGCCAGGTCTTCGCCTCCCTCGCGGAGCCGCTGGAGTTCCTGCAGACGATCTCCCCGTGGTACTGGTTCCTCGGCGGCGACCCGCTCACCGAGGCACCGGGCTGGACGTCGCTCGCGCTCCCCGTCTCCCTGGCGGTGGTCGTGGCAGGGATCGGGATCGCCGTCTTCGAGAGACGGGACCTCGCGGTGTGATGTCACGTCACGCGGACAACGCGATCGCAAGGGCTACAGCCCCGCCTAACCCTTGCGAAGGCGCTATATCGGCGCCGGGGCCGCGGGTGCGCTCGGCTTGAAGCGGCGCAGGAGGAGGCTGTTGCCCACGACGAACACCGACGACAGGGCCATCGCCGCGCCCGCGAGCATCGGGTTGAGCAGCCCGAACGCCGCCAGCGGGATCATGGCGACGTTGTAGGCGAACGCCCAGAAGAGGTTCCCCTTGATCGTGCGCAGGGTGCGCCGTGACAGCCGGATGGCGTCCACGGCCGTGAGCAGGTCGGCGCGCACGAGCGTCAGGTCGCTGGCCTCGATCGCAGCATCCGTGCCCGTGCCCATGGCGATGCCCAGATCAGCCTGCGCCAGCGCCGCGGCGTCGTTGACGCCGTCGCCCACGACCGCCACCACGCGGCCCTGGGACTGCAGCGACCGGACGATGTCGACCTTATCCGACGGGAGCAAACCTGCGTGCACCCCGCCCTCCCGGGGAATGCCCACCGCCGCCGCAACCGCGTCCGCCGTACGCGGGTTGTCGCCCGTCACGAGCACGGGGTCCAGCCCCAGGTCGCGCAGGAGCGCGATGGCCTTCGGGCTGGTCGGTCGCACGCTGTCGGAGACCACGAGAGCACCGCGCACCATGCCCTCCCACCCGACGGCCACCACGGTCCTGCCGGAGGCCTCCGCCTCGTCGATGCGGCGGCGGAGTCCCGCGGGGACCTCGGGGGCACCGATCGCCTCGGCGACCCACTCGGGGCGGCCGGCCGCGACCCGGACTCCGTTCACCAGGCCTCGCACGCCGAGGCCGCGCTCGTTGCGGAAGTCCGTGGCAGGCTCGACGTCGAGCCCGGATGCGATCGCCCGCGCAATCGGATGCTCGCTGGGCGACTCCACCGAGGCCGCCATGAAGCCGACGACGACCGGGTCCTCGCCCTCTCCCGCGATGACCTCCGTCAGGGCCATCCGGCCCGTCGTCACCGTGCCGGTCTTGTCGAGGACGATCGTGTCCACACGGCGCGTGTCCTCCAGCATCTCCGGGCCCTTGATGAGGATGCCGAGCTGGGCCCCGCGACCGGTCCCCACGAGAAGCGCCGTCGGCGTCGCGAGCCCCAGCGCGCAGGGGCAGGCGATGATGAGCACCGCCACCGCGGCCGTGAACGCCCACTCCACGTCGCCTGTGAGCAGGATCCAGGCCACGAGGGTGACCACGGCGATGACGAGCACGATGGGGACGAAGACCGAGGAGATGCGGTCCGCGAGGCGCTGCACGGGCGCCTTGCCCGACTGCGCCTCGGCCACCAATCGGGTGATCTGCGCGAGGTGGGTGTCGGCCCCCACGCGGGTGGCGCGCACGACGAGGGTGCCGTCGACGTTGACGGTGGCGCCCGTGACGGAGTCTCCCTCGGCGACCTCGACGGGAACGGGCTCGCCGGTGAGGAGCGAGGTGTCCACGGCGCTCTCACCGGACTCGACGATGCCGTCCGTGGCGATCCGCTCGCCGGGGCGCACGACGAAGCGATCCCCGATCCGCAGTTGCGCCACGGGCACGCGCGTCTCGACGCCATCCACGATGATGGCCGCGTCGGGCGCCGCGAGATTCGCCAGCGCGCGCAGGGCCTGGGTGGAGTTGCGCTTGGCGCGCGCCTCGAACCACCGGCCCGCGAGGATGAAGACCGGCACTGCTGCGGCCACCTCGAAGTAGATGTCCGGCGTCCCGCCCTCGGACTGCATGGCCATGCCGTCGGTCATCGTGAATCCGATGGCGCCGGCGCCGCCGAAGACCAGCGCCCACAGGCTCCACAGGTAGGCCGCGAGGACCCCCAGGCTCACCAGCGTGTCCATCGTGGCAGCCCCGTGGCGGGCATTCAGGGCGGCGGCGCGATGGAAGGGCCACGCACCCCACGCGACCACGCCGGTCGCGAGGACGAGCGACACCCACTGCCACCCGGGGAACTGAAGCGGCGGGATCATCGCGAGGAGGACGACGGGCACCGCGAGCGCGAACGACACCCAGAAGCGCAGCCGCAGGGAGTCGACCTCGCGGGTGTCGACCTCCGTGTCACCGACGGGCGAGGCCGAGTAGCCGGTCTGCTCGATCGTCCGAAGCAGGTCCGAGACGTCGATCCCGGGGTCGTAGTCGACGTGGGCGCTCTCGGTGGCGTAGTTGACCGTCGCACTCACGCCGGGCATCTTGTTGAGCTTGCGCTCGATGCGCGATGCACAGGTCGAGCAGGTCATGCCCGATACGGCGAGTTCCACCGACGTCGTCGCCATGGCGCACCTCCCATGCCGGGAACCGGCCTCAGGGGACGGTACAACGGCGAGGGGGGTCGGGGGATTCCCGGGGCCTAGCGGACGTCGAGGTCGATGCCGAGGCGTCGGGCGGACCGGACCCGCTGCCGGGAGGCCCGCATCCGGCGCAGCCGCTTGACGAGCATGGGGTCGAAGGCGAGGGCCTCGGGGGTGTCGATGAGGGCGTTGAGGATCTGGTAGTACCTCGTGGCGCTCATGTCGAAGAGGTCGCGGATGGCCTGCTCCTTGGCGCCGGCGTACTTCCACCACTGGCGCTCGAACTCCAGGATCCGCCGATCCCGCTCCGACAGCGCCTGGGCCGCCTCGTGGGGATCGAGGCGCGCCGTGCCCGAGTCCATGCCAGCGTCTCCTTCGGGGGTGGCAGACGTCACCGGGACGTCCAGGGCAGTGCCGTCATCGTAGGACCCGACGACAGGCATGTCATTCACCCTCACCCGTGCGCGTCGCGAGCCGCCGCCGGGCCGGCCAGGCCGTCCCGGGCGGGGACCGGTGCCGTCGGAGCGTCGACGCCGAGCTTGCGGGCGATCCCGTCCACCTGCGCCTGCAGGGCCGCCAGTTGACGGGCGAGCGCGTCGAGCGTCGCCGCGGCGGCCTGGACCGTCTCCGGCCATCGTGCCGCCGGCGCTCACGGAGACGGGTGCGACGCCTGTGACGATTGGGGCTCCTGAGATTCCGGCTCCGACGCGGGAACGGCGGTCGCCCCGGAACTCGCCTGGGCCGATGCCTTGGACGACGACGAGGAGCCGCTGCCCGACGACGAGCCCACGATGAATCGCGATGCCACCGCGGCGGTCACGGCACCGACGGCAGCCGCGCCGGTGAACATGATGAGCACGGCGATCGCGCGGCCGGCGACCGTAACCGGGGTGAAGTCGCCGTAGCCGACGGTCGTCACCGTGACGAAGCCCCACCACACGGCATCGCCGTAGGACGTGATGTTGGCGCCCGGGGCATCGATCTCGAAGATGAGGGTGAACACCGCGCCGAAGAGGACGACGAAGAGCACGGCGTAGATCGCGTAGATTCCGACGATCTTGGTGAGCGCGTTGCGGTCCTTGGCGATCCGCATCACGGCCATCACCACGAGGATGATCCGCAGTGGCGGGAAGGCGAGCGCGATCAGCAGCGGCCAGTTGCGCTTGAAGAAGTTGCCCTTGTGGGGATCGAGGACGAAGCGGATGACCATGTCGACGGCAAAGATGAGCCAGGTGATGATGCTCAGCCGCACGCCCTCGGCGCGGTACTCCGGCGACAGCGCGGAGGACCAGGTGAAGAAGGTCGACAGCAGCCAGATCATGGCCGCGAGGAACATCGGGAAGGTCGAGAGATTGTCGTAGGTCCGCTGAGCCGGCGTCAGGGGGTACTTGTCCCCCAGGGAGAAGAACCGCGTGATGAAGTGGTGCTTCGGCGGGGGCGCGGCGGGGGTGTCGGCCATGGACACAGCCTCTCAGGTACGGCGCCGACGGTGGCGGTGGCGGAACCGGATGATCGCCCAGGAGAAGAAGTAGCCCATGCCGTTGGTGGCCCAGTGCAGGCCCATCGGGGCGAGGACGCTGCCCGACACCAGCCGCAGCCCGGCGAAGACCACTCCGGCGATCGTCGTGGTGAGGACGGACAGGAGGAC
>JBJTJS010000263.1:0-4014 GCA_046096085.1 bacterium | reverse complement strand
AACCTCTACAACTGGACCGACTACATCTCGCCAGACCTCATCAAGCGATTCGAGTCCGAGACCGGGATCACGGTCAACCTCGACACCTTCGACTCGAATGAGACGCTCCTGGCCAAGCTCCAGGCAGGCGGAGCGAACTACGACGTGATCGTGCCGAGCGACTACATGGTGGCGCAGATGATCGAGCTCGGCCTCCTCCAGGAGGTCGACCCCGCGGCGTTCCCCAACGGGCAGTACATCAAGCCGGAGTTCCTCGACGTGTACTTCGATCCGGGCCGCAAGTACACCGCGCCCTACATGTACGGCACGACCGGCATCGCCTACGACCCCACGAAGACCGGGGGCGAGGTCACGTCCTGGGCGGACTTCTTCGACCCGGCGAGCCCCGCCGCGGGCAAGATCGGGACCCTCAATGACCAGGTCGAGGTCATCCACGCCGCCCTCCGCGCGGTGGGCTCGCAGCCCTGCTCCCCGAACAAGGAGGACTACGTCAAGGTCGAGGAGCTGCTCAAGAACTGGAAGCCTGGTGTCGCCGTCATCAACTCCGACGGCGTCATCGGCCGGATGGCCTCGGGTGAGCAGACCATGCACATGATGTGGAACGGCGCCTTCACCCGTGCCCAGGCCGACAACCCCAACCTGGAGTACGTCTACCCCGCCGAGGGCATCAACCTGTGGCAGGACAACTTCGCGGTGCCGAACGGGGCGCAGAACGTCGACAACGCCAAGATCTTCATGAACTGGATGATGGATCCGAAGAACATCGGCGAGGCGACGAACTTCGTGGGCTACGACAACGGGATCACGGGCTCGGACAAGTCCATGACCCCGGAGCTCGCGGCGAACCCCGCCGTGGTCATCCCCGAGGAGTTCAAGGCCCTGGCACAGCCGACCCCCGGCTGCCCCGTGGAGGTCATCGACCTCTACGACCAGGTCTGGACGAACTTCAACACGTAGGACGCGCGTGGGGCGGTCGCGGTAGCGGCCGCCCCTCGCTTCCCGAGGAGGCCACGGTGTCGACCACGCGACTGGAGAACGCCACGGTGTGGACCGGGCACCGCCTGCCATCCGGCGACGTCTTCACCACCGACGCCGTGCTCATCCGAGACGACCGCATCACGGCCCTCGGCCAGGCAGCACGCGATGCGCAGGCCGACGAGGTCGTCGACGCCGATGCCGGCTTCGTGGTGGCGGCCTTCGGCGACGGCCACGTGCATCCGATCTTCGGCGGGCTCGAGCAGCAGTTCGCACCCGTCCGCGACCTGCCCGGCCCGCAGGAGATCGCCGCGTCGGTCGGGGAGTGGGCTCGCGCCCACCCGGAGTCGGAGTGGGTGCGCGGCGAGGGCTTCGACCACACCCTGGCCCCCGAGGGCATCTTCCTCGCCGAGTGGCTCGACGCTCAGGTGCCGGATCGCCCGGTCGTGCTGCGCGCTACCGACTATCACACGGTGTGGGTCAACTCCGAGGCGCTGCGCCGCGCGGGCTACGGCGTGGGCGTCGCCCAGCCCCACGACGGGGAGATCGTGCTGGGAGAAGGGGGACTGCCCACCGGCACTCTTCGCGAGTGGGGTGCCTGGCGCCCGGTGTACGACCTGCTCCCCGAGCTCCCGGCATCGACGCTGCTCGAGGCCGTGTCCTACGCCTCGCGCTCCTTCGCATCCGCCGGGATCACCTGGATCCAGGACGCCTGGGTCGAGCGCAAGGACGTCGGGACGTGGCTGGCCGCCCGCTCAGCCGGGCTGCTGGACCAGCAGGTCGATCTCGCCCTGTGGGCCGACCCGAACTCCTGGCGCGACCAGCTCGCCGGCTTCGAGGAGTCCCGCGCCCGCATCGTCGCCGAGGGTGAGGGCCAGGTGACGGGCCACACGGTCAAGTTCTTCGCCGATGGCGTCATCGAGTCCGGGACCAGCGCCATGCTCGAGCCCTTCTGCGACTGCCCCCACTCCAAGGGCCTGCCCAACTGGGATCCCGAGGAGATGAAACTCGCTGTCGCGGCCATCGACTCGCTCGGCTTCACCGCGCACATGCACGCCATCGGGGACTTCGGGGTGCGCATGTCCCTCGACGCCGCCGAGCACGCCGCGCGAGTGAATCCCCCGTGGGATCGGCGTTGGGTCATCGTGCACACGCAACTCGTCGATCCCGCGGACCTACCTCGATTCGCCGAGCTGGGAGTGATCGCCAACTTCGAGCCGTACTGGTCGAAGTTCGACTCCTGGCAGTCGGAACTCACCGAGCCGCGGCTGGGCCCCGAGCGCACCCACCGTCAGTTCCAGACCGCGACCCTGGCCGACCTAGGAGCCGCCATCTCCTTCGGCAGCGACTGGCCCGTGACGACGTACTCGCCCCTCGAGGGCATCCAGGTCGCGGTGACCCGCCAGATGACCGCGGACGGACCGCCCTGGATGCCGGAAGAGCGCGTGAGCGTCAACGCTGCTCTCGCTGCCTACACCAGCGGCGTGGCGTATCAGTCGGGGCGATCCGACGCGGGGTACGTCCGGCCCGGCGCCGTGGCCGACCTGGCCTGGATCGCGCGCGATCCGCGCACGGTCGATCCCATGACCATCGGCGCCATCCCGGTCCTCGGCACGTGGTACCGAGGGCGTCGCACCTTCACCGGCTGACATGTCCCTGACCCCCGGCGAGGCGGACCGCCTGCTGCTCTTCACCCAGGCGCAGCTCGCGCGCGCCCGCCGCGAGCGGGGCCTGCGCCTCAACGTGCCCGAGGCCACCGCGCTCATCGCCGATGCCGTGTGCGAGTGGGCGCGGGACGGCCTCACGCTCGAGGAGGCGCGCGACCGCGCGCGGGCGATGCTGACACCGGCGGACGTGCTGCCCGAGGTCCCGTCGATCCTCACCGATGTGCGCGTCGAGGCGCGCTTCGACGACGGCACGCGGCTCGTCGTGGTGCATGACCCCTTCGGCGCCCTGTTGCCCCCGACTCGGGTCGAGCATGCCTTCACCGGCGCCGAGCTCGGGATCCGCAATGAGGCGCCAACGCCCATCGGCGTGACGTCGCACATCCACCTCGCCGAGGTGAACCCCCGGCTCCGGCTCGACCGCGCGGCGGCATTCGGTCATCGCCTCGATGCCCCTGCGGGGACGACGACCTGGATCGCGCCGGGCGAGACCGTCGAGGTGCGCATGGTCCTGATCGGCGGGGAGCGGACCGTAGAGGGGAACACCGGCGTCGTGAACGGCGCCCTCGATGATCCCGAGGTGCGCGACCGAGCGCTGACCATGCTGCGCGCCTGCGGATACCTGGACGTCGTGGACGGCCGTGACGTCAACACGCCGCAGGAGGCGGAGTCGGCGGTGGCCCGGCTCATGGAGGGCCGATGACCGCGTACGGGCCTGCGGCAGGCGACATCGTGACCCTTGGCGACACCGGGCTGCGCCTGCGCATCCCCGATCGTGTCGCGGACGCGGGAGACGAGTTCCATGTCGGCTTCGGGAAGACGGGCCGGGATGGCATCGGCCTGGCGCCCGTGTCCACGGCTGAGTCGTGCGACGTCGTCCTCTCCAACGTCATCGTCCTCGATCCCGTGGACGGCATCCGCGTCGCCTCGATCGGCATTCGCGAGGGGCAGATCTGCGGGATCGGGCGCGCTGGCAATCCCCGGGTCTCATCGGGCGTGGACATCGTCGTGGGCTCCGGGACGGTGGTCATCGAGGCGGATGGGCTGATCGCGACCCCGGGCGGCATCGACACGCACGTCCATTCGATGTCGCCGCGGGTGTTCGAGGCCGAGATCGCCTCGGGGGTGACGACAGTCATCGGCCAGGAGGCCGGGCCGGTGTGGGGAGTCGGCCTGGGATCCCGGTGGTACCTCGGCCTCGCGCACCGTGCGTTGGACCGCTACCCGCTGAACATCGGCCTGCTCGGGCGCGGGTCGAGCGCACGGCCCGACGTGCTGCGCGAGGCCGAGGTACCACCGGGATCCCAGGCCGACTCCCCACACCGGCCCGGCCTCCTGGCCGATGACTGTCGTCACCCCCGAGGCGATCTCGGCC
>JBJTJS010000262.1:0-5780 GCA_046096085.1 bacterium | reverse complement strand
CCCTTCGTCCGGCTCCGACCACACCCTAGGGGGCAGCACTACATCCCGATGGCCTTCTGGAACTCCCGCTGGTAGGCCACGTCCTGCTCGGGCGTCAGGGTCATGAAGACATAGGAGTTCGACAGGGTCGCCTCGTCGGGGAAGATCCACTGGTTGGTGACCAGCGAGGGATCGATCTGCTCCATCGCCTCCTTGGCGCCCTTGACGGGGGAGACGTACTGGACGTAGGCGGCCACCTCGGCGGCGACCTTCGGATCGTAGTAGTAGTTCATCACCGTCTCGGCGTTCTTCTTGTGGGTGGCGACCGTCGGGATGAGCATGTTGTCGGTCCACAGCATGCCGCCCGTGTCCGGCAGGCCGACACCGAAGTCCTCCCCCAGCTGGAACATGTCCCCGGACCAGCCGATGACCGCGATGACGTCCCCGGTCTCCAGCGCCGCGACGTAGTCGTTGCCGGCCACCTGGCGGATCTGCCCGCTGTCGATCTGGGCCTGCAGCTCGGCGATGGCCGCCTGGAACTGGTCGTCGGTGAAGTTGGAGGGATCGGCACCCTGGGCGGCCATGATGATGCCCATCGTGTCGCGCATCTCCGACAGCACCGTGATGCGCCCCGCCAGCTTGGGATCCCACAACTGGTCCAGGGACGTGAGGGTGTCGGTCCCGAGAGTCTCCTGCAGCTGGGCCCTGTTCCACCCGAAGGCCCCGAAGCCGGAGAACCACGGCAGGGTGTAGTTGCGGTCCGGGTCGAAGGACACCCCGAGGTACGCCGGGTCGAGGTTGGCGCTGTTGGGGATGTTCGCCTTGTCGAGGGGGGCCGCGAAGCCGCTCTGGATCCACAGGGCGGCCATCCAGTCGGTGAGGACGACGATGTCACGGTCGATGGACTGCCCCGACTCGAGCTGGGCCCGCACCTTGGCGAAGAACTCGTTGTTGTCGTTGACGTCCTCGGTGTAGTTCACCGAGATGCCCGTCGCCTCCTTGAAGGCGTCGAGCGTCGGGTAGGCACCGGTCTCGTCGTTGACGTCGATGTACAGCGGCCAGTTCGCCCAGTTGACGATCCTCTCGGTGTCGGAGAGATCCTGCGCGGTCGACGGGGACGGCGCGGAGGAGCCAGACGCGGATGCCGATCCGCTGCCGCCGCCACCACCGGCTCCGGCACCGCACGCTGCGGCGGCCGCGGCCACGCCGGTGATGCCGGCAGCCTGCAGCAGGCGTCGCCGGGACATCTGGGCACGCGTCATCTGGACGATGGCGGCTGCCTCGCGGGACAGCGGACGCTGGATCATGACTGGCTCCTCGCTCGCGTCGTTAGCTCCGGTCGGTGAAGATCGTGCGGTGCCAAGCCTTGCGCGGCTCCCCGGTGATGTCCCAGGAGACGTGCTTGGCGATCGTGTACTCCTCCAGAGAGTAGCGGGACATGTCCTTGCCGAAGCCCGACTGCTTCATCCCCCCATGGGGCATCTCGCTCACGATGGGGATGTGGTCGTTGACCCAGACGCACCCGGAGCGGATCTCCCGCTGGGCGGCCATGGCCCGGAAGACGTCCCGGGTCCACACCGAGGCCGCGAGGCCGTAGCGGGTGTCGTTGGCCAGGGCGATCCCCTCGGCGTCGGCGGAGAAGGGCAGGACCGTGAGGACGGGCCCGAAGATCTCCTCCTGGACGATCTCGGAGTCCTGGGCCACCTTCGTGACCAGCGTGGGCGCGTAGAAGGCACCCTTGGCGAGGTCTCCCCCGGGCACCTGACCGCCCACGACGATGCGCGCCCCCGACCCGCGTGCCCGGTCGACGAACCCCGCCACGCGGTCGCGCTGGGCCGTGGACACCAGCGGCCCCAGGTCGGTGTCGGGGTCGCGCGGGTCGCCCATGCGGATCGCGGAGAGGAGGTCCGCGATCCCCTGGACGACGGGGCCGTAGAGGTCTCCCTGGACGTAGACGCGGGTGGCCGCGGTGCAGTCCTGGCCGGTGTTGATGAGGGCCCCCGCCACCGCTCCGTGGACCACCGCCTCCAGGTCGGCATCGTCGTACACGACGAACGGTGCCTTGCCGCCGAGTTCCAGGTGCACGCGGGCGGCTCGGCCCGCGGCGATCTCCATGACGCGACGGCCCACCGGGGTCGACCCGGTGAAGGACACCATGCCGACGCCCGAGTGACCGATGAGCGCCTCCCCGGCCACCGGCCCGCGCCCGACGATGACGTTGATGACTCCCTCGGGGATGCCCGCTGCCTGGGCATCCTCCGCGAGCATGAGGGTGGTGAGGGGGGTGATCTCCGCGGGCTTGAGGACGATCGTGTTGCCGGCCGCGATCGCGGGGAGCACCTTCCACATGGCCATCTGCAGGGGGTAGTTCCAGGGGGCGATGGAGCCCACGACCCCCACGGGCTCTCGGCGGATCACCGAGGTGTGCCCCGAGTCGTACTCCCCCGAGGCCAGCCCTTCGAGCATGCGCGCCGCACCGGCGAAGAAGACCGCGTTGTCGACGGATCCCGGGACGTCGAACTCCGTGGCCAGCCGCAGGGTCTTGCCGGTCTGCCGCGACTCCACGTCGGCGTACTCCTCGGCGCGCTGGCCGACCCTCTCCGCCAGGGCCAGCAGGGCCGCCCCGCGCTCTGCCGGCGGTGCGGCCGCCCATCCCGGGAAGGCCGCGGTCGCCGCGGCCACCGCGTCGTCGACCTCGGCGGCGCCCGCGAGGCCGACCGTGGAGACCGTGGAGCCATCCCAGGGGTCGGTGACATCCAGCGTCTCGCCCGTTCGGGACCCGATCGGGCGCCCTGCCACGAACCCCGCCGGGGAGCGCTCACCTGCCGTGGCCGCCATGGCTGCCCACCTCCTGCAAGACCGTCTCAGACCGTCGCACCACATCGTCGCACCGGATCCCTGCGACGTCACGACAGGCTAGTGGCCGGGCCGAAGGTCTGCCCCCCGGAGCCGGGGCTAGGGTGAGGAGCGCGCGCCGGCGACGGCCGGGGCCTCCCGAAGGAGGGGTTCATGACGGTCGTTCGAGCGGCCCTGGTCCAGACGAACTGGACCGGTGACAAGGAGTCCATGATCCAGGCCCACGAGGGCTACGCCCGCCAGGCTGCGGCCCAGGGGGCGCAGGTGATGTGCTTCCAGGAGTTGTTCTACGGGCCCTACTTCTGCCAGGTGCAGGACACGAAGTACTACGAGTACGCCGAGTCCATTCCCGGTCCCACGACCGAGCGCTTCCAGGCCCTGGCCAAGGAACTCGGCATGGTCCTCATCCTCCCGATGTACGAGGAGGAGCAGCCCGGCGTCCTCTACAACACCGCCGCGGTCATCGACGCCGACGGCTCGTACCTCGGCAAGTACCGCAAGACCCACATTCCCCACGTGCCGGGCTTCTGGGAGAAGTTCTACTTCCGTCCCGGCAATCTCGGCTACCCGGTCTTCAACACCGCGGTGGGCAAGATCGGCGTCTACATCTGCTTCGACCGGCACTTCCCCGAGGGCTGGCGGGCTCTGGGCCTCAACGGCGCGCAGATCGTCTTCAATCCCTCCGCGACATCCCGAGGGCTCTCGGCCTACCTGTGGAAGCTCGAGCAGCCGGCCTCCGCGGTGGCCAACGAGTACTTCATCGGTGCCATCAACCGCGTCGGCATCGAGGATCTCGGCGACGACGACTTCTACGGCACCAGCTACTTCGTCGACCCCGAGGGCAAGTTCGTCGGCGAGCCGGCCGACCCCTACCAGCCCGAGCTGGTCGTCCGTGACCTCGACATGGACCTCATCACCACCGTCCGCAATCGCTGGCCCTTCTACCGCGACCGTCGCCCCGACGCCTACGGCGACCTCACCCGACCCTGACGGGAGGCAGACATGAGGACCCTCATCCGCAACGGCTCGGTCGTCACGCCCCAGGGCGTGCAGGCCATGGACGTGCTCGTCGACGGCGAGACGATCGCCGCGTTGCTCGCCCCCGGCGCCACCTCCGAGGCGATGGCAGGCTCTGTCGACCGCGTGATCGATGCCGCGGGCAAGTTCGTCATCCCCGGCGGGATCGATGCCCACACGCACATGGAACTGCCCTTCGGCGGCACCTTCGCGTCCGACACCTTCGAGACCGGGACCCGCGCCGCCGCCTGGGGGGGCACCACGACGATCATCGACTTCGCCGTGCAGCGCTATGGCGAGCGAGTACAGGACGGTCTCGCCGCCTGGCACGCCAAGGCGGACGGCAACTGCTTCGTGGACTACGGCTTCCACCAGATCATCGGCGGCGTCGACGACGACTCCCTCAAGGCCATGGACGAACTCGTCGACGAGGGCATCACGAGCTTCAAGCTCTTCATGGCCTACCCGGGCGTCTTCTACAGCGACGACGGCCAGATCCTGCGCGCCATGCAGCAGGCCAAGCACAACGGCTCCATGATCATGATGCACGCCGAGAACGGCATCGCCATCGACGTCCTCGTCGCCCAGGCACTCGCCCGCGGGGAGACCGCTCCCATCAACCACGGCCTCAGCCGCCCCTGGGAGACCGAGGAGGAGGCGACCCATCGGGCGATCATGCTGGCGCGCATCACCGGTGCCCCGCTCTACATCGTGCACATGTCCGCGAAGCAGGCGGTGCAGACGCTGCAGGAGGCCCGCGACCTCGGCCTCAACGTCTTCGGCGAGACCTGCCCGCAATACCTGTACCTCTCCCTGGAGGAGCAACTCGGCGCGCCCGGCTTCGAGGGCGCCAAGTGGGTGTGCTCGACCCCCCTGCGCTCCCGTGAGGAGGGGCACCAGGACGAGCTCTGGCGCTACCTGCGCACGAACGACCTCTCGATCGTGAGCACCGACCACTGCCCCTTCTGCTTCAAGGAGCAAAAGGAGCTCGGGCTGGGCGACTTCTCCAAGATCCCCAACGGCATCGGGTCCGTCGAGCACCGCATGGACCTCATCTACCAGGGGGTCGTCGAGGGGCAGCTCTCCGTGGAGCGCTGGGTGGAGATCACCTCGGCCACGCCCGCGCGCATGTTCGGCCTCTACCCCCGCAAGGGCGCGATCGCCCCGGGGTCCGATGCCGACATCGTGGTCTACGACCCCAACGGGCACACGAGCATCGGCGTCGACAAGACCCACCACATGAACATGGACCACAGCGCCTGGGAGGGCTACGAGATCGACGGCCACGTCGATGTCGTCATGTCGCGCGGCGAGGTCCTCGTCGACGAGCAGGGCTTCCATGGCACCAAGGGCCGCGGGCGGTTCCTCAAGCGCGACCTCTCGCAGTACCTCATCTGAAGTTCACCTGACCGGCATCGACGAAGCGGAGCGCGACGTGTACACCATTGACCACTGGATCGACGGACGCCGAGTCCCCTCCACCTCGGGCCGCACCGGCCCGGTGTTCAATCCGGCGACCGGCCAGCAGCAGGGCCAGGTGGCCCTGGCCTCCGTCGCCGAGGTGGATGCCGCGGTGGCATCGGCGAAGACGGCATTCGAGACCTGGCGGGCCTCGTCGCTGTCGAAGCGCGCGGACATCCTCTTCGCCTTCCGCCAGCAGGTCCACTCGCGCCGGGCGGAGATCGCCAACCTGGTGTCCCAGGAGCACGGCAAGGTGCCCTCCGATGCCGCGGGCTAACTCGCGCGCGGCCTGGAGAACATCGAGTTCGCCTGCGGCATCCCCCAGATGCTCAAGGGCTCCTACAGCGAGCAGGTGTCCACGGGTGTCGACGTGTACTCCATCAAGCAGCCGCTCGGCGTGGGGGCCGGGCGGACGCGGTTCAAGGGCCCGGCCAGGGTGCCGATGGGGAGGTTGGCGCGCGCGATCG
>JBJTJS010000261.1:0-6965 GCA_046096085.1 bacterium | reverse complement strand
CCACCAGCCCGCCGGCCGACCGGGATCGCCCGTGAGGGGAGCGACGTCCCTGTGGTGGGACACCCTGCCCGTGGACCTGGCCCTGCCGCTGGGCACTCGACTGGACACCGACGAGACCGCGGACGTCGTCATCGTGGGCGCTGGCTACACCGGCCTGTGGACCGCCTACTACCTCCTCACCGGGTCTCCCGGCATCCGGGTGACGGTCGTGGAGGCCGAGCACGCCGGCTTCGGCGCGAGCGGGCGCAACGGCGGATGGTGCTCGGCGCTCTTCCCCGCCAGCCTGACCGCGCTCGCGCGAGCGTCGTCCAAGGACGATGCCGTCCGCATGCAGCGCGCCATGAACGACACCGTCGACGAAGTCGGCCGGGTCGCATCGCGCGAGGGCTGGGACATCGACTGGGCGAAGGGGGGGACGATCATCGCGGCGCGCACCCCGCTGCAGTGGGAGCGTGCCCAGGAGTCCGTGCGCGAGGCACGCTCCTGGGGGTTCGGGGAGGACGACCTGGCCCTCCTCGGTGCCGCCGAGGCCCGCGGAATCCTCGACGCGACGGATGTGCTCGGGGCGACGTACACGCCGCACTGCGCGGCCATCCACCCGGCTCGCCTCGTGCGCAGCCTCGCCCGCAGCGTGGTGCAGCTCGGCGGGCACCTCTACGAGGGCAGCCCCGTGCGCTCCCTGGAACCCGGCATCGTGCGCACTCCCGGCGGCTCGGTGCGTGCGCCGTACGTCGTGCGCGCCACGGAGGGCTACACCGCGGACCTGCCGGGCCACCGCCGCGACCTGGCCCCGGTGTACTCGCTCATGCTCGCGACCGAGCCCCTCGACGAGGACGACTGGGGGCGCATCGGCCTGGCGCGTCGCACCACCTTCAGCGACGGCCGGCATCTCATCATCTACGGTCAGCGCACCGCGGACGGACGCCTCGCCTTCGGCGGCCGGGGCGCGCCCTACCACTTCGGATCCCGCGTGCGCGAGGAATACGACCGCGATCCCAAGGTCTTCCGCGAACTGTGGCGCACCCTCACGGACCTCTTCCCCCACCTGGCCGGGCGAGCGGTCACGCACACCTGGGGCGGGCCGCTCGGGGTCCCGCGAGACTGGTTCGCGTCGTGCGGACTGGATCCCGCGAGCGGCCTGGCCTGGTCGGGTGGCTACGTCGGCGACGGCGTGGGGACGTCCAACCTGGGCGGGCGCACCGTGGCCGACCTCATCACCGGACGCGACACCGAGTTGGTGACCCTTCCCTGGGTCGGCCACCGGTCTCCGCCCTGGGAGCCCGAGCCGGTGCGATGGCTCGGCGCCAACGTGGGACTGCGCGTCATGGGGTCGGCCGACGGCGTCGAGCAGCGCACGGGCAAGCCGGCCCTGCGCGCGCGGGTGTTCTCGCGCTTCCTCGGAGAGTGACCGCTACGTCGGCTGGCAGTCCTCGTCGATGATCCGCTCGACGTCCTCGGGCGTCACCGAGGGCTTGCCCTTCCACTTCGCGACGTCGACGAGGACCTTGTCGACCTCCTCCTGGCGCTTCGCCGGATCGGTCTGCTCCTGCGCCTCCATCCAGCGACGCTTGGTCTCCCAGCCGAGCTCGCGTTGGCGCAGCGCGGCCTGCATGGAGGCCATCTGGTCGTCGTTCGCGGGCAGCCGCCAGACCTGGCGGATGGTCTCCGGCAGCACCAGCCGGTAGTCGTGGCCGCCCTCGGCGAAGAGGCCGGGGGTGGGCGTGAGCGCGTTGAGCATGTCGATGAAGGTCGCGGTGAACGTGGTGATGGGCCACCAGATCGTGTGGCTCGGGGCGCCGGGAGGGCGCGTGCCCCTGGGTCCCAGCCAATCCGGGCGCCGCCACATCAACTGCGACCCGAACTTCGGGATGGGATCGTCGCCGTTCTGCAGGAGCAGGAAGCGCACGCGCTCGCGCTCGGCAGGGTGGAGGTCTCGCCAGTCGCCGATCCAGCGGGTGACGAAGATCGGGCCGGGGCCCACCGGCGGCGGCTGCGCGACAGTGCGGTCCCCCCACAGCTCCTTGCGCCAACGGGTCGCGGACGGCGTTCCGATCCACAGGGCGGCGTCGAGCAGCAGCCCCTCGGGCCCATGGGCACCCTGGCCGGTGAACATCTCCTCGCTCACCTGCGAGCCGAGGCTCTCCCCGAACATGAACACCTTGGGGCGGGAGGCGGCGTCCATCGCCGCGAGTCGCGCGACGATCCCGTCGAAGACCATGCGGGTCTGGCGGGTGCCGCGCTCGACGTCCGCGAGCGACAGGGACGACGGCAGCACGGAGTACTCCACCGCCATGCTCGCGCAGTCACCCCGGGTGAGGTACTCGAACGTCTCGCATGCGACGTAGTTCACGTATCCGGATCCCGTCGGGGACCACAGGGCGACATAGGGACGCTCGAGGGCCCTGGTGCGGTCGATCTCGTCGAGCAGGACCTGCGCACGGCCTTCCTCGGTGTCGGCGCTCGACAACGAGGCGTAGATGCGGATGGGCTGGGCCTTCGCGGGCTCACCCATGACACCGGAGATGCCTTCCGGTCGCAGGACCATGCTGAGCCAGCGGCGGCCCTCGCGGCTCTGCTCGGCCCAGGGGCGGCCGGATGCGGGAGAGCCGGTGATCTCCGGAATGTCGGGTGGCTGCGCATGGGCGGGCTCGATGCCCTCTCCGGCACTGCCGAGGCGGGAGTCCGCGAGGCGCAGGGCGCCGTAGCCGGCCGCTGCCGTCACCGCGGCCGCGAAGAGGCGCGCGGCGCTCGCGTGGTCGTCGGGGCTGCCGCCGAGCAGGCCGGTGGCCAGGCGTCCGCCGATGCGGTTGAGGCGGCTCTCGACGCTCGCCAGTCCGAGAAGCACCCCGCTCACCGCGACACCGATCCCGGCCGCGGTCACCGGGTTGACGCTGCGGTTGAGGTCCTCGGCGAGTTCCTTGCCGTGGTCATCGACGTGCTCGAGCCCCACGGCACCGACCTGCTGGCCGAGCATGCGGGTGGCGGCGTACGTGAGTCCCCCGACTCCGAGCACTGCGGCGGCCGTGACCCCTGAGCGCGCGGCGTTCCCCGGCACCCCCTGCAGCGCGCGTCCCGCAACGCCGGCGGCACCTGCCGCGGCCAGGGCGAACGCTCCCAGGCGCGTCGCCGCCCGCGCACGCCGTTCATGCTCGCGCCAGGGGACGGTCGCGGCGACGGCGAGCGATCCGATGACGACGGCCGCGTCACCGAAGCCGCGGCCCCTGCTCCCGCCGATGCGCTCGCCCATGCGGTCGAGGGCGCTGTGGACCGAGACACCCCAGGAGTACGCGGCCAGGGCGGAGACGCCGGTGATGATCCCCTGGTCGAGGCTGCGTCGGGTGAGCAGGTTGGGCTGGTACGACAACCCCACGCTCACGGCGGCGAGCATGAGTCCGGCGCGCGCGGAGGAGTCGAGGCTGGGAGTGTGGGGCGACATGCGGCCATCCTCCCGCACCGGCGCTCCCGGCACTAGGGGAGGTCGGGGGAAGCCAGGTCGGGCGGAGGCAGGCGGTAGGTCGCCGGGGTCGAGCTCAAACGGATGGGGTGGGCGACGGTGGGAGCGCCGCCCGCGTCGATCACGGGCTCCAGGCCCAGCGCCTCGGCCAGGGCGAACGCCTGGGCGATGTCGTTGATGGGTCCGCAGGGGATTCCCCGAGCCGTGAGGCGGACCTGCCAGGAATCCGCGGTGTCGGCGGCCAGCAGCCGGCCGAGTTCACCGTTGAGCGCCACGCGATGGCGGACCCGCTCGGGGTTGGTGGAGAAGCGCGGGTCCTCGGCGAGACCCGGCTCCCCCAGTTCCGCGACCAGGGCGGCGAACTGGACGTCATTGCCCACCGCCAGGACCATCTCGCGATCCCGCGTGGGGTACACCTCGTACGGGGCGATGGACGGATGCGCGTTGCCGAGGATCCCGCCCACGACTCCGGCGCCGACGTACGCCGAGGACTGGTTGACCAGGGCCGACAGAAGGGAGGACAGCAGCGACACCTCGACGCGCTGCCCCTGGCCGGTGGCATCGCGGTGCCGAAGCGCGGCGAGGATCCCGACCGCGGCGTGCAGTCCGGTGATCACGTCGACGAGCGCCACGCCCACCTTGGTCGGGTGGGCAGGATCGGGCCCGGTGATGCTCATGAGGCCGCCCATCGCCTGGACGAGCAGGTCGTAGCCGGGCAGCTCCGCACCGGCACCCGAGCCGAAGCCGGAGATGGAGCAGTAGACGATGCGGGGATTGGACTCGCGCACCCGGTCGTACCCCAGGCCGAGGCGCTCGAGCGCGCCGGGCTTGAAATTCTCCACGAGGACGTCGGCGGAGTCGGCGAGCGCGCGCGCCTGGCGCAGTCCATCCTCGACCGACAGGTCGATGGCCAGGGGACGCTTGTTGCGATTCACCCCGTCGAAGTACGTCGACCTCCCGGCCGCGCCGTACGGCGGCCCCCAGGCACGCGTGTCGTCCCCCGAGCCGGGGCGCTCGACCTTGACCACGTCGGCGCCGAGGTCGCCGAGCAGCATCGTGGCGTAGGGACCTGCGAGGACGCGCGAGAAGTCTGCGACGACAAGACCGTCCAAGGGACCGGTGGTCACGCATCGCCTCGCAGGAGCGGAGTGAGCACCTCGAGCACGTGCGGATCCTCGATGGTCGAGGGCACCGGCTCGTCCCGGCCATCGGCAATGCCGCGCATCGTGCGCCGCAGGATCTTGCCGGACCGGGTCTTGGGCAGGGCGGGCACGATCACGGCCTCGTGCAGGGACGCCACCGGCCCGATCTGGTGACGAACCATGGCAACGATCTCGGCTTGCAGCGTCGCGGGGTCCACTTCGGCGCCCGACTTCAGCACGACGAATGCCCGCGGGACTTGGCCCTTGAGGCTGTCGTGGACTCCGATCACGGCGCACTCGGCAACGAGGGGATGCGTGGCCACGACAGCCTCCATGGACCCCGTGGAGAGGCGATGTCCGGCGACGTTGATGACGTCATCGGTGCGGCCCATGACGTAGAGGTACCCATCGTCGTCGATGTAGCCGCCATCCCCCGTGGAGTAATAGCCCGGGAAGGCCGTCAGGTAGGCCTCCACGTAGCGCTCGTCGTCGCCCCACAGGGTCGGCAGGGTGCCGGGCGGCAGCGGCAGCCGCACGACGATATTGCCCTCGGTGGCAGCAGGGACCTCGTGACCGTGCTCGTCGACCACGCGCACGTCGAAGCCCGGGACGAGGACTGACGGGCTGCCGGGCTTGAGCGGCATGGGGTCGAGCCCGCGCAGGTTGGCGGCCATCGGCCAGCCCGTCTCGGTCTGCCACCAGTTGTCGACCACCGCGATGCCCAGTCGCTCGCTGGCCCAGTGGAAGGTGTCGGGATCGAGTCGCTCCCCCGCCTGGAAGAGGGTGCGCAGCGAGGACAGGTCTCGCTGCGCCATGAGCGCTCCTTCAGGATCCTCCTTCTTGATGGCCCGGATGGCCGTGGGGGCAGTGAACATCCCATGGACGCCGTGTTGCTCGACGACTCGCCAGAAGGCGCCGGCATCGGGGGTGCCGACCGGCTTGCCCTCGTACATGATCGTGGTGCAGCCCACGATGAGCGGTGCGTACACGATGTAGGAGTGCCCGACGACCCATCCCACGTCGGAGGCGGCCCACCAGACGTCGTCCGGGCCGATGCCGTAGACGTGCGGCAGCGACCAGGCCATGGCCACGGCGTGGCCGCCATTGTCGCGCACGATGCCCTTGGGCTTCCCGGTCGTCCCGGACGTGTAGATGATGTAGAGCGGATCCGTGGCCTGCACCGTGACGGCCTCGGCTGGTGCGGCGCCGGCCACGAGCTCCCGCCAGTCGAGGTCTCCCTCCCCCATCTCGGCGCGCGCCTGCGGGCGCTGCAGGACGACGGAGGCGTCCGGTCGATGAGATGACAGGCGCAGGGCCTCATCGACCAGGGGCTTGTACTCGATGACGCGGGTCCCCTCGACTCCGCACGATGCCGACAGGACGACCCGCGGCTTCGCGTCGTCGATGCGCGCGGCGAGTTCGGCGGGCGCGAATCCGCCGAACACCACGGAGTGAGGCGCCCCGAGGCGGGCGCAGGCGAGCATGGCGATGGCGGCCTCCGGCACCATCGGCATGTAGATCACGACACGGTCGCCACGGCCCACTCCCAGGCTCCGCAGCGCCCCGGCGAACCGGGACACCTCCTCCAGGAGCTCGGCGTAGGTGACCGTCGTGACCTCGCCGGTGACCGCGCTGTCATGGATGAGCGCCACTCGGTCGCCGCGGCCGGCATCCACATGCCGGTCGAGGGCGTTGACGCTCGTGTTGAGTTCCCCGTCAGGGAACCAGCGGTACAGCGGCGCCCGAGAGTCGTCGAGGACCACGGTCGGCGGCGTCACCCAGTCGACAAGCCCGACCATGTCCGCCCAGAACCCACGGGGGTCTTCGAGGCTGCGTCGCCGGGTATCGTCGTATGCCGTGCCCACGGGGCGACGCTAGCGCGTCACGCCTCGCCCGACCCCGCAGCCCTCTGCACCGTCGTCTGCTTCACCTCTCGGGTGAGCAGCCGGACGCTGAAGGCGATGATGCCGAGGTCCACGACCATCTGCGCCATGGAGATCGACCGCGCGAAGGTCGTCACCGGGGTGATGTCGCCGAATCCCACGGTCCCGAGCACGGTCACGGTGAAGTAGTAGGACGTGAAGAGGTCGAGGTCCTCGGTGAAGGCCTGGGGGTCGAGCTGGGCGATCTGGTGGTACGCGTTGGCGAAGATCGTGACGAAGAGAACCGCTCCGACCAGGAGCGTCTCCCACGCTCGGATCATCGGATAGGGGGCATGCCGGATCTTCTCGAGCTGGAACCGGAAGTAGAAGACGTAGACGACGACCCAGAGCAGGATGAAGAGAATCCCGAAGGGAAGGCGCAGGGGTCGGGGCACGAAGTGGAGGTCCATCACGACGGAGAGGAGGACCGCGGCCACCGAGATGGCG
>JBJTJS010000260.1:0-10850 GCA_046096085.1 bacterium | reverse complement strand
GGTGGTGTGCCATGACCTTCTCGGCCGCCCGACGATCGCCGGACTCGAGAGCGTCGATGAGGGCGAGGTGCTCATCGGCCGACTCGACGAGCACGCCATCAGCGGCGAGTTGCTCCAGGCCGTAGAGACTACTCTGGTCGCGCAGCCTGCCCACGAGATCGACGAGTCGGGGATTGCCGGACTCATGGAGCAGGGCGAGGTGCTCGTCCGCGGACTGCACGAGGACGCCGTCCGCGGCCAGTTGCTCCAGGCCGTAGAGGCGGCTTTGGTCCCGCAGTCTTCCGACGAGGTCGACCAGGCGCGGGTTGCCGGACTCGGCCAGCAGGGCCAGGTGGAGCTCCCGGTCGGCTTCGACGTAAGCGACGACATCGCCCTCCCTCGCCGCCTCGCGCACGCGTCTGGCCAACGCCCGCAGGTGCTTGACGGACGTGGACGTCAGCGATCCGGCGAGCCCGCCGACCGTGGGGACTTCCAGCAGGCGACGCAACTGGCTGATCTGGTCGAGTTCCGCGTCGGACAGCTCCACGACCCTGTAGCCCTTGTTGGGCACGGCCGCGACGATGCCCTCGTTGACCAGGTCGAGCATGGCCTCGCGCACCGGCGTCGCCGAGACGCCGAACTGCTCGGCGAGCGCGGGCACGGAGTAGGTGACACCCGGCACCATGCGCCCGGAGACCAGGGCCGCGCGCAGCGACACGGCCACGCGCTCGCGCAGGCTCAGGCGCTCGCCGAGCGAGGGCAGGCCCTCGGGCACGGCGCTCATACGAGGAAGCCCGCGGGGAAGGGATCGTCATCGGCGAGCACGTATTGCGCGGTGCCGGTGATCCAGGCGCGCCCGGTGATCGTCGGAATGATGGCCGGACGTCCAGCCAGCCCGACAGGGGCGGCTGCGCCGCCCCGCCGGGCCACTTCGGTCTCCTCCACGATGCGACCGACGAACCGGGTGCCGATGAAGGACTCGTTCACGAACTCGTCGCCGAGGCCCATGAGGCCACGGGCATGGAACTGCGCCATGCGCGCGGACGTGCCCGTGCCGCACGGTGATCGGTCGAACCAACCGGGGGAGATCACCATCGCGTGCCGGGAGTGCTGGGCCGTCGACCCGGGCGCGATGACCTGCACGTGCTTGCAGCCACGGATCGCGGGATCGGCCGGATGCACGGGTGAGTCGGCCTCGTTGATGGCCGCCATGAGCTGCATGCCGCGCCGGATGATCTCGTCGCCGTTGCCGCGATCGAACGCCACGCCCAGCGCGTCCGCATCGACCATGGCGTAGAAGTTGCCGCCGAAAGCCATGTCGTAGGGGACCTGTCCGATGCCGGGCACGTCCACCGCCAGGTCGAGGCCGTAGGAGAACGACGGGACATTGCGGATGGTCACGGAGCGGGCAACGCCAGCCTCGACGGCCACCTCGGCGACGACCAGGCCGGCCGGGGTGTCGAGGCGGATCGTCGTGATGGGCTCAGTCACCTCGACGCGCCCGGTCTCGACGAGCACGGTGGCCTCGCCGATGGTGCCGTGACCGCACATCGGCAGGCAGCCGCTCACCTCGATGTAGATCACTCCCCAGTCGGCGTCGTCGCGCGTCGGCGGCTGCAGGATCGCGCCGCTCATCGCGCTGTGTCCGCGCGGCTCGAGCATGAGGAGTCGCCGTGCGTCATCCATGTGCTCGATGAAGTGCAGCCGCTTGTCCATCATCGTGGCGCCGGGGATCTCCCCGACGCCTCCGACGATCACGCGCGCCGGCATCCCCTCGGTGTGGGAGTCGACCGCGTCGAAGGTGCGCGTGGCGCGCATGACTCAGCGGCAGCCGGCGGCGAGCGCGGCCTCCGTCGCCTTGCGCACCGCGGCCTCCTGGTCGGGAGTCAGCGGCAGGCGCGGCGGACGGCAGGGGCCGCCGTAGCGACCGGCCATGTCCATGGACAGCTTGATGGCCTGGACGAACTCGGTCTTGGCGTCCCAGCGCAGCAGGGGGTGCAGCGTCTTGTAGAGCGGGAGGGCCTTGGACAGGTCGAGGGACATGGCCGCGTCGTAGAGCTCGCGGCAGGAGACCGGAAGTGCGTTGGTGTAGCCGGCGATCCAGCCCACGGCACCACCGATGGCAAGCTCGAGCACGACGTCATCGGAGCCGATGATGAGGTCGAGGCCCGGGGCCTCCTCCGCGATCTCGTAGGCCCGGCGCGCATCGCCGCTGAACTCCTTCACCGCCACGATGAGGCCCTCGCCGTACAGCGTGCCGAGCAGCGACGGGGTGAGGTCGACCTTGGTGTCATAGGGGTTGTTGTAGGCCACGATCGGCAGGCCCGCCTTGGCGACCTCGCGGTAGTGCTCGATGACGATGCGCTCGTCGGCGCGGTACGCGTTGGGGGGGAGCAGCATCACCGCGACGGCACCGGCCTCGCCGGCCTGCTCGGTCCAGCGGCGCGACTCCTGGGCGCCGTACGCTGCAACGCCGGGGACGACGACACCGCCGGCGGCCTTCGCCGCGGACACCGCGGTCTCGACGACGCGCGCGCGCTCGTCCTGGGTGAGCGTCTGGTACTCCCCGAGGGAGCCGTTGCACACGACGCCGTCGCTGCCATTGCGGATCAGCCAGGTGACGTGCTCGGCGTAGCGGCCGAAGTCCACGGCGCCGTTGGCGTCGAAGGGCAGGGCGGTCGCGGTGAGGATGCCGCGCCAGGGCTTGGTGGTCATGGGGTCTCCCGGGTCAGGGCCCACTGATGGGCCGAGTGGAATATTACATATCACCTGCCGTGCCTCCAACCCCGGTCGTCGCCAGGCGACGCGGTACGGCGCTCACCGGGGCCCCGAGCGACGGTAGGCACCTGGGGTCAGGCCGAGGACGGCCCTGAACTGCCGCGTGAACGAGCTCTGGTCGTAGAAGCCGCACGCCGCCGCCACCTCGCCCGCCGTGAGGTCCGTGGTCGACAGCAGTCGCACCGCATGCTCGATGCGCAGGCGCTGCAGGACACCCCTCGGCGACATTCCCAGGGTGCGACGGCACAGCCGCTCCAACTGGGTGGTCGACAGGCCTGCGAGTCCGGCGATCTCGCCGACGCGCCACGGGTAGTCGATGCTCTCCCGAACCGCGTCCAGTGCGTGCGCCAGTCCGGAGTGAGCGCTGTCCATCTGCGACTGCAGGTCGACGGACATGACAGCCACGCCCATGACGGCGCCGTCGTCGGACAGCAGCCGGGTCTTCGACGTGAGGTACCACCCCAGTCGGCCGTCCGCGCGCACGATGAGCTCGAGGTGCCCCTGCAGCGGCGTGCCGGTGCGCAGTACCTCCGCATCCTGGGCGGCGTACGACGCGGCGAGTTCCGGGGCGAAGAGGTCATCGACGGTCCTGCCGAGGAGATCGCGGGCGCGTCGGCCCACCCGGTCAGCGAAGCCGCGGTTGACGTAGAGGTAGCGCCCGTCGACGTCCTTGGCCGCCGCCAGGACCTGCGGCAGGCCCTCCACGAGGTCGGTGAACGACTCCAGCGACCTCGCCTTTGGTATCGATTCGACACTCACGGGGTCACTGTGGCACAAGACAATCCGCGGCCGATGGGGTTCCCTGGACCCATGACGATCGCGCCCGACCGCTTCGACACCTCCACGCTCGACACCTCCGCGCTCGCCCCCGCCGCCGAGCAGCGCGCCGAGCTCCTGCTCTCCTCCGCCCTTGCCGGCACCACGCGTCGCGAACGACGCCGCTCCCGCGCGCTCGGCCGCCTGCTCGCCGACGAAGCCGGACGCGACCTCCTGCTCGACCTCACCGACCAGGTCCTGCGCATCCGCGATCGGCGACGGGCCGCACGTCGGCTCAGCGACCTCGTGCGCGGGGGCGTGCCGCGATCGCTCGGCCTCATCGATGGGATGGGCCTGCGCATGCTCGGCCGCATCGCGCCGTACGCCCCGCGCCTGGCAGAGCGCGCCGTGGACTGGCGCATCAACCGCGAGACGGACGGCGTGATCCTCCCCGGCGAGGACGCACCGCTCGGCAGGTACCTCGCGAAGCGGCGCCGCGACGGCTTCGAGCTCAACGTCAATGTCCTCGGCGAGGCGATCCTCGGCGACGACGAGGCCGACGCCCGCTTCGCGCTGGTGGCCTCGCGCGTTCGCCGGCCGGACGTGGACTACGTCTCCATCAAGATCTCGGCCCTGTGCGCCAACCTCGACGTCCTCGCCTGGGACGACTCGCTGGCGCGCATCACCGACCGCCTCGCCGCGCTCTACCGGATCGCGCGCGACAGCGGCACGTTCGTCAACCTCGACATGGAGGAGCACCGCGACCTCGACCTCTCGGTGGAGGCCTTCACCCGCGTGCTCGACCAGCCCGAGTTCCGGGGGATGCGCGCCGGGATCGTGCTGCAGGCCTACATCCCCGACTCGCATGAGGCCCTGGACCGCCTCATCGACTGGGCCAATGCGCGCAAAGCCGCCGGAGGGGCGCCGATCAAGATCCGCCTCGTCAAGGGCGCCAACCTCGCGATGGAGCAGGTCGAGGCCGAGCTGCACGACTGGCCGCAGGCGCCGTACTACTCCAAGGCCGACGTGGATGCGTCGTACAAGGCGATGCTCGAGACCGCGGTGACGCGCGCGAATCCCGGTGCCCTGTGGCTCGGGGTCGCCTCGCACAACCTGTTCGACGTGGCGTGGGCGCTGACCCTGCGCGAGTCGCTGCCGGACCCGTCGATGATCGAGATCGAGATGCTCGAGGGGATGGCGCCCGCCCAGGCCCGTGCCGTCCGCGACGCCGCCGGATCGCTCCTGCTCTACGCGCCCGTGGTCGAGAAGGCCGACCGCGAGGCGTCCATCGCCTACCTGTCCCGGCGACTCGACGAGAACTCCGGCCCCGAGAACTTCCTGCGCGCGCTGTTCGACCTCACCCCCGGGTCGCCCGCGTGGCAGCGCGAGCAGGCGCGCTTTCGCGCGTCGCTGTCACGCCGTCACGAGGTGGAGACGACGAGCCATCGCACGCAGGACCGGCGTACCGAGTCGGCGACGTTCCCCGCCGACGGCTCCTTCCGGAATGTCCCCGACACCGACTTCACCACGCCGGGCAACCGCGCCTGGGCCGAAGGCATCCTCGCCCAGTCCTCGCCGGCCGACACCGAGCTCGTCACGACCGCGGACGCCGTCGACGCGATGGTCGCGCGAGCCCGTGCCGCCCAGGAGGCGTGGGCATCGACGCCGTGGCCGGAGCGCCGGGAGACCCTGGCCCGCGTCGCCGAGGTCATGGAGCGCCGCCGCGGCGACACCCTCGCCACGCTCGCCCGCACCACGGGCAAGACGCTGCGCGAGGGAGATCCCGAGGTGAGCGAGGCGATCGACTTCGCGACGTACGCCGGCCATCTCACCCTCGAGCACGAGCGCCTCGGTGAGCGCCTCGACTGGCAGCCGCATGGCGTCGTCCTCGTGGCCGGCCCGTGGAACTTCCCCTACGCCATCCCCGCATGCGGGCTCGTGCACGCCCTGGCGGCGGGTTCGGCCGCGATCCTCAAGCCGGCGCCCGAGGCACGCGCGGTCGCGGCAGACCTCGTGGCGCACCTGCACGAGGCGGGCGTGCCCGCCGACCTCGTGCAGCTCGCCTGCACTCCCGATGACGAGGTGGGGCAGGGGCTGGTGACCCACGAGGGAGTGGACGAGGTCATCCTCACCGGCAGCCTGGCGACCGCCGACCTCTTCCTTGACTGGAAGCCGCAGATGAGGCTGCGCGCGGAGACGTCCGGCAAGAACGCGCTCGTCATCACCGCGGCGGCCGACATCGACCAGGCCATCAAGGACCTGGTGAAGTCGGCGTTCGGGCACGCGGGTCAGAAGTGCTCCGCGGCATCCCTCGCCCTCGTCGAGGCCAGCGTGTACGACGACCCATCGTTCCGCCGCCGACTCGCGGATGCCGTCCGCAGCCTGCGCGTCGGCTGGCCCGAGGACCCGGCGGCCATCGTCGGGCCGCTCATCGCCCCACCGACGGGCAGTCTCGAGCGGGCGCTCACGACGCTGGAGCCCGGCGAGACGTGGCTGGTGACGCCCGAGCAGCGGGACGACTCGGGGCGGCTGTGGTCGCCGGGAGTCCGGTGGGACGTAGCGCCCGAATCGTGGTTCCACCTCACCGAGTGCTTCGGCCCGGTGCTCGGCGTCATGCGCGCCGATGACCTCGACCACGCGATCGCACTCCAGAACGCGCCCGAGTACGGCCTCACCGGCGGCATCCACAGCCTGGACCCGCAGGAGATTGCGGTATGGCTGGACCGTGCGCAGGTGGGCAATGCCTACGTCAACCGGCACATCACCGGGGCCATCGTGCAGCGCCAGCCGTTCGGCGGATGGAAGCGCTCCTCGGTCGGCGGCGGCGCCAAGCCCGGAGGCCCCGGCCACCTGCACTCGTACGGCACGTGGCGCGCCCGCAACCTGGACCCGGCACGCGCGCGGACGTCGTTCGCCCAAGCCTGGCGCGACCGATTCGGCGTGGAGTCCGACCCGTCGGCGCTGCGCAGCGAGCGCAACGCCCTGCGCTACCGGCCGCTGGATGGGGTCCTGGTCCGCCTCAGTGATGGCGTCACCGAGGATCAGCGCCAGGTGCTCCAGGCGGCGACCGTCATCACCGGCACTCCGGCGCACTGGTCTTCCGCGTCCGTCGAGAGCGATGAAGAGCTTGCGGCGCGGCTGGGCTCACTGGGCGTCGAGCGCCTCCGGCTGCTCATGGACGCCTCGCCGGAGCTGCTCCGGGCAGCCCACGCGCTGGGCATCGCCGTGGATCGCACCCCGGTGACCGACGAGGCGGTGATCGAGTTGCCTCGGTGGCTCAAGGAGCAGTCGGTGTCGATCACCCGGCACCGCCACGGCCGCCTCCTCCCCTAGGCAAAATTTCGTTGAGTGGCGGGGGTTAGCGGCCGCTGGTGCCCGCGAGGCTCTTCGCCATGCGGTCGACCTCATTGACGAGCGCGCCGCCGAGCACGAGCGCATTCGTGTCGTCGATGCCCTTGAGCTCCTCGACGGACCGGGTGCGGTCCTCCTCGACCGCCTCCAGCGCCTCGATCACTCCGGTCGAAGGATCCCCGTCGACGATCGCGCGATCGAGGGAGTCCGCATGGGCGGTCACGGCGGTCCCCGTCGAGGACAGCATCTGGCCGACGCCCTGCGGCAGGCGCAGTGAGCCGTCCGATGTCGCGTCGAAGAGTCCCCGGGCGATCGCGTTGACGTGATCACTCGTCTGCTGGATGAGGTGATACTGCTCGCGGATGGCCCGGCCCACCGCGCGCTCGCTGCCGAGGCTGAAGCGCCGGCCCAGGCCCAACTCGTCGAGTTCCTCCCCGATGCGGCGCGTCTCGATGCCGAGCTCGCGCGCCTCAGTCAGCCACTCCGTCGCCTGGCGGCGCGTGAGTCGCGATGCGCTGCCCATGGCCACGAGCACTTCCCCGAGGCGGACGCCCAGGTCGGAGAGGCGATCGGTCATGCGCTCCTCGGGGAGCTCCGGGTGCGCGACCATGGAGAAGGCGAGACCTACGGCGACGCCGAGCAGCGTGGCCACGATGCGCGTGACGATGAGGTCATCCGTGAGCGCCTCCCCCATGATGTAGAGGAACAGCGCGGTGACGGGAATCTGCAGGGAGCCCTCGGGCCCCAACCGCATGATCCGCCCGATCACCAGCGCGACGATCACGAGGACGCCTACGGTCCACACGTGCAGCCCCCACCACTGGTAGAGGGCGAAGGCCACGATGAGTGCCGCTGCCGTGGCGCCGACGAGCGACAGTCCGGAGCGCAGGGACCGGTTGAGCGACAGGGCCACGGTGATGATGGCCCCGGCGGCCGCGGGAACGGGGCTGCCGAGGTCGAGGTAGAGGGCGCCCACCCAGGCCACGCAGGCGGCGAGCGCGGTGACGCCGATGAGCCAGACGGTCGCCCAGGAGCGGGCGGCGAAGCGCAGGGCGCGCTGGAGGGCGGATCCCCTCGGCGCGCGGGCTACCGCGACATCGAGCGACTCCTGCACCGCTCGCGACAGGTCGCGGACGAGGGTGCCGGGTGTGCGCACCGTGGTGCGCATGCCCTTAGGCGGAGGCGTGGCAAACACCGATACAGGGTCCCTCGCGTCGCAGGGAGCGCCGGGCGCGCCCCCTGCAGAAGGTGACGCCCCTCACCCCGAGGAGGTTCCGCCCCGTGCGGACACTCCTCGCGACCGCCCTGTGGCCATCGTCACATCGCGAACGGATTCACGGTACGACGAGGACGGGCACCTCGGATCCCCGCACGACCCGTCGCGCGACCGCTCCGAAGAGCGCGCGCCGGATGAGGCCCGCCGTTCCGTAGCCCACGATGAGCATGCGCGGGGACTGCTCGTCCATGACCGTGTATAGGGCGTCGACGGGATCGGCGTCGACGAGGATCGCCTCGGCCTCGATGCCCGCCTCCCGCGCTCGCGCCACGGCCGTCACCACCAGCGGGGCGACATCCTCCACGATGGCGTCCTCGGTGGCCTCGTACTCCTCGCCGACCCCTCCGGCCGGGGCCACTCCGCACACGACGAACAGCTTCTCCTCCAGGTCGCGGGCCAGGTCGATGGCGGCGTCCAGTGCCCGCTCGGCCGACTCCCCGCCGTCGTATCCCACCGCGAGGCTCATGACTCGTCGCCGCCTTCGGACACAGGGACCAGGTCAGGCTCGACCACGCTGGGACGCTCCTTCCAGAAGGCCGTGGCGGCGATGCGCGACGACACCATGAAGACCACGCCCACCGCGAAGAGGAAGATACCGATGACGAGCGGCGGACCCAGCCCGAACCACGACACCCCCCCGTAGGAGTTCTCCGGGTTGGACATCTCGATCCCGGAGAGGATGAGCAGCCACAGGAGCAGGACAGCGCCGACTACGGGGCCGAGGCCGATGAGCAGGAAGCCCTTCACGCTCTTGAACAGCAGCTTGCGGTAGTAGATGGCGCAGGAGAAACCGGTCAGCGAGTAGTAGAACGCGATGAGCAGGGACAGGGCACTCAGCGAGTCGTACAGCGCGTTCTCGCTGATGAAGCTCACGACGACGTACCAGACGATGGCAATGCCCGCGACCCACCAGGTGGACACCGCAGGCGTGCGATACCTCACCGAGATCCGGCCGAAGTAGCCGGGGATGGCGTGTCGGCGGGCCATCGACAGCGCCGTGCGCGACGCGGGGATGATCGTGGTCTGGGTCGAGGCGATGGCGGACATCGCGACCGCGAGCAGGACGATCCAGCCCCATCCGCCGAGCGCCTCCTGCGCGATCAGCGCGAAGACCATCTCCTCCTGGTCAGCGTTGTCGGTGAGGAAGGTGGGCCCGACCAGCACGAGGACGGCGACGGCCGTGCCGACGTACGTCGCCAGCAGGATCAGGGTGGAGACGATCGCGGCCCGCCCGGGCGTGCTGTCGGAGTCCTTGGTCTCCTCGTTGAGGTTGACAGCCGATTCCCACCCCCAATAGGCGAAGACGCCCAGGAGCAGGCCTGCCGTCAAGGCCGCGGGTCCCTGGCCGAAGGGGTTGAGCCAGGACAGCGACGGGTCCTCCGCGCCGGGCAGGCCCTGGCCGGACAGCCCCTTGGTGATCGCGACGACGCAGAAGACGATGAGGGCCGCGATCTGCGCGAAGTTGAGCACCGTCTGGATGCGTCCTGAGAGGTCGGTGCCGACGACGCAGATCCACGTCATGACCAGGATGAGCGCGACGGACAGGGCCATCACGAGGGTGTCGTTGTTGGCCATGTCCTGCTGGCCGAACATGAGGAGCAGGAATCGCACGGCGACGCCGGCCAGGGATCCGACCACGAGGACGCCGGTCATGGCGATGGCCCATCCGCCCATCCAGCCGAACCACGGGCCCATCGCCCGCGTCACCCACGAGAACGTCGTACCGCAGTCCGGGTCCACCCGGTTGAGGAAGTAGAACGCGGAGGCGATGAGCAGCATCGGGACGAAGGAGGCGATGAGCACCCCCGGGGCCGCCACGCCGACAAGCACGACGATCGGCCCGAGCACCGCGGCGAGCGAGTACGCCGGCGACGTGGCGTTGAGGCCGATGGAAACGGCGTCGAGGAACCCGATCGAGTTGGCCTCGAGACTCGGCTGGACCTCGAGCGTCTCGTCCGTCGGAGGCTTCCCCTGGGCCATGCCCCCCAGTGAATCCCGTCGGAGGGGTCGCCGTCCGACGAACCGAGGAAGTCCTACCCTCGACTCATGCGCGCTGTCGCCTACGACGGTTTCCGCGGGCCGCTCACCGTCCGCGAACTGCCCGATCCCTCCCCGCCGGCCGGCGGTGTCGTCGTCAAGGTCGGGGCGGTGGGGCTCTGCCGCAGTGACTGGCACGCCTGGAACGGCCATGAGGACGTCGCTGCCTTCCCGCACGTCCCCGGCCACGAGATCGCCGGCACCGTTGCCGCGGTGGCCCCCGATGTCATGCGCTGGCGGGTGGGAGACCGCGTCACCGTCCCCTTCGTGTGCGCTTGCGGGCAGTGCCTCGTCTGCGAGTCGGGCAACCACCAGGTGTGCCCCGACCAGTGGCAGCCCGGATTCGACGGGTGGGGCGGCTACGCGGAGTACGTCGCCCTGCCCTCCGCCGACTCCAACCTCGTCGCCCTGCCTCCCACGAGGGAGATGACGACCGCGGCCAGCCTGGGCTGCCGGCTCGCGACGGCCTACCGCGCCGTCGCGGCGGTCGGCAAGGTCGCGCCCGGCGACGAGGTAGTGGTGCACGGTGCGGGGGGCGTCGGGTTGTTCGCCCTGGCCGTCGCGCGCGCGCTGGGCGGCCGGGTCACGGGCGTCGACCCCACCCAGCCCGCACGCGAGTTGGGGGTCTCGCTGGGCGCTGCGGCCGCCAACGATCCTGCCGACCGCGACCCCC
>JBJTJS010000259.1:0-3574 GCA_046096085.1 bacterium | reverse complement strand
GTGAAGAACACGTTCGACCAGATCTTCCGGCGCGAGGGCATCACCGCAGCCACCATCGAGGGCGACGCCTTCCACCGCTACGACCGGGCGGGCATGAAGACGGCGATCGCCGAGGCCGAGGCCGCGGGCAACCGGCACTTCAGCCACTTCTCCCCGGAGGCCAACCTCCTCGACGACCTCGGCGAGGTCTTCGCGGAGTTCGGGGAGTCGGGCAAGGGTCGCACCCGGCACTACGTCCACGATGAGCGCGAGGCGGAGAGGTACGGCGCGGCACCGGGGACCTTCACCGACTGGGAGCCCCTGCCCGCCGACTGCGACGTCCTCTTCTACGAGGGCCTGCATGGCGCCGCAAAGACCTCGACCGTCGACCTCTCCCAGTACGGCGACCTCAAGATCGGCGTCGTACCGGTCATCAACCTCGAGTGGATCCAGAAGCTGCACCGCGACATGAACGCCCGCCATCACTCCGAGGAGGTGATCACCGAGACCATCCTGCGGCGGATGCCCGACTACATCCACACGATCACGCCGCAGTTCTCCCGCACGGACATCAACTTCCAGCGGGTCCCGATGGTCGACACGTCCAACCCGTTCATCGCACGCACCATCCCGACTCCCGACGAGTCGATGGTGATCATCCGCTTCCGGGATCCGCACGGGATCGACTTCCCCTATCTCGTGACCATGATCCACGGGAGCTTCATGTCGAGGGCCAACTCCATCGTGATCCCGGGCGGCAAGCTCGACATCGCGATGCAGCTGATCCTCACGCCGTTCATCCGCCGGCTCATCGAGAACGCACGCCGCTCGCGATGACCCGGGGAACCCTGAAGGAGACACCATGACCGCGACGTACGACGCCGGGGTGAAGGACTACGCCCTCACCTACTGGGAGCCGGACTACCAGCCGGCCGACACCGACCTGCTCGCCTGCTTCAAGGTGGTCGCCCAGGAGGGAGTCCCCCGCGAGGAGGCCGCGGCCGCCGTCGCCGCGGAGAGCTCGACGGGCACGTGGACGACGGTCTGGACCGACCTGCTCACGAACCTCGACCACTACAAGGGACGGGCCTACCGGATCGAGCCCGTCCCCGGCGACGACACGGCGTTCTACGCCTTCATCGCCTACCCCCTCGACCTGTTCGAGGAGGGATCGGTGGTCAACGTGCTCACTTCCCTCGTGGGCAACGTGTTCGGGTTCAAGGCGATCCGCTCGCTGCGGTTGGAGGACGTGCGCTTCCCCCTGGCGTACGTCACCACCTGCGGCGGGCCGCCCAACGGCATCATCGTGGAGCGCGACCGGCTGGCGAAGTACGGCCGACCGCTCCTCGGGTGCACGATCAAGCCGAAGCTCGGCCTGTCCGCCAAGAACTACGGCCGCGCGGTCTACGAGTGCCTGCGCGGTGGGCTCGACTTCACCAAGGACGACGAGAACATCAACTCCCAGCCCTTCATGCGCTGGCGCGACCGCTACGAGTTCGTCGCCGAGGCGATCCGCCAGGCCCAGTCCGAGACCGGCGAGATCAAGGGCCACTACCTCAACGTGACCGCGCCCACCGTGGAGGACATGTTCGAGCGCGCGAAGTTCGCCAAGGAACTCGGCATGCCGATCATCATGCATGACTTCCTGACGGCCGGGTTCACGGCGAACACGTCCCTCGCGAACTGGTGCCGTCGCAACGGGATGCTCCTGCACATCCACCGGGCCATGCACGCGGTGCTCGACCGCAACCCGTACCACGGCATCCATTTCCGGGTGCTCACGAAGTGCCTGCGTCTCTCCGGTGGCGACCACCTTCACTCGGGGACGGTCGTCGGCAAGCTCGAGGGCGCGCGCGAGGCGACCCTGGGCTGGATCGACCTCATGCGTGAGCCGTTCGTGGCCGAGGACCGCAGCCGGGGGATCTTCTTCGACCAGGACTTCGGCACCATGCCGGGCATGCTTCCCGTCGCCTCCGGAGGCATCCACGTGTGGCACATCCCCGCGCTGGTGTCGATCTTCGGCGACGACTCGGTCCTGCAGTTCGGCGGAGGAACCCTCGGCCACCCGTGGGGCAATGCGGCGGGGGCCACCGCCAACCGGGTGGCGGTGGAGGCCTGCGTGCAGGCCCGCAACGAGGGTGTCGCCATCGAGCAGAACGCCCGCGACGTCCTCATGTCCGCGGCCGCGCACAGCCCCGAGCTCGCTGCCGCACTGGAGACGTGGAAGGAGATCCGCTTCGAGTACGACGTCGTCGACAAGCTCGACGTCGTGGAGACCCTGGACGAGGAAGTGGTGAGCGCGCGATGAGCACGGTGAGCAGCACCATCAAACTGGGCAC
The DNA here is from genome assembly GCA_046096085.1 of bacterium. Classification (GTDB taxonomy): domain Bacteria; phylum Actinomycetota; class Actinomycetes; order S36-B12; family S36-B12; genus Mxb001. The sequence continues at coordinate 1,256 of JBJTJS010000259.1, read as the reverse complement.
GTTCTCCTACTTGCCGCCGATGTCGCGCGAGCAGGTCGTCGCCCAGGTCGACTACGCGCTGGGACGAGGCTGGACGTGCGGCATCGAGCACGTCGAGCCGGCCCGGGCCACGGAGACCTTCTGGTACATGTGGCGACTGCCGCTCTTCGGGGAGCTCAACCCGACCGCGGTCATGGAGGAGCTCGACCGCTGCCGCGACGCGAATCCCGGGCACTACGTGCGCCTGGTGGCGTACGACCGCATCAGGCAGACCCAGGGGCTGGCATTCGTCGTACACCGTCCGGAGTGATCCCCTAGGGTGACGTGATGCGTCGCGCCGCCCTCGGGATCCTCGCCGCGGTCACCGCCCTAGCCCTCGTGACGCCCGCGGTGGCCCAGGAGCCCGCGACCGACCCGCAGACCCCGCGGAAGCTCGCGACCCTGACCTGGCACGGCTGCCCCAAGGACCTCAAGGAGTGGCGCTGCGCCACCCTCACGGTCCCGCGCAACTGGCTCGACCCGGCGGACGGACTCACCGTCGACGTCGAACTCGCCGTGCGCGCGGCCACGGGCCAGCGCATCGGCGCGCTCACCTTCAACCCTGGCGGGCCCGGGGGATCGGGGCTGGACTCGGCGAATCGCATCTACGCCCAGCTGCCGGCCCGCGTGAAGGCAGCGTTCGACGTCGTCGCCTGGGACCCCCGCGGCATCGGGGCGAGCCAGCCGCAGTTGCAGGGCTGCCTGCCCGTGGCGGCCGACCGAGACGCCTATGTGGCACCGCCGACCGGCCCGGTGGACTGGCAGGCGTATGCACTGAAGGGCTTCGAGCAGACCGCGGAGCAGCTGGCTCCCTGCTGGGAGGCCAACCAGGACATCGCACCGTATCTCGGCACGGACTACGTGGTCGAGGACCTCGAGGCGATGCGCGAGGAACTGGGATACGACACCTGGAACATCTGGGGCATGAGCTACGGCTCGCGCATCGCCTACCGCTACGCCCGCGCCTACCCCGAGCGCGTGCGGGCGATGATCCTTGACGGGGCGCTCCCCCCGAGCATGACGATGGCGGAGTGGGCCGCCACTGACTCCTGGGCGTTCACCTACGCGCAGGCCATGTTCGGGACGCTCTTCGGCAAGCGCATGGGGGCACGGCTGGATCGTGTCCTGCGGACTCTCAACTACCGCACGGTGACCATCGATGGCCAGGAGCGCACTCGGTGGTCGATCACCGTGGGGATCTTCGCGGGAATGTCGTCTCAGGCGGAGTACCCGAGGAT
>JBJTJS010000258.1:0-5448 GCA_046096085.1 bacterium | reverse complement strand
CCCCGCGCCGGGGGGGGGGGCGGGGGGCGGGGGGGGGCGCCCCGCGCCGCTCACTGGAAGAGCCAGCCGATCACGGGGGTGTCGCGCACGACCACGGTGACCTCGCTGAGGGTGCCGGCGGAGATCTCCAGGTCCGGACCCTGCCCGATGCTCCACGCGTAGCCCGACGGGGTCGACGGGTCCTCCTGGAGCTCGACGGTGACCTCGATCACCGGGCCGCCGGAGAGGAAGTAGTCGACGAGCGAGGCGTTGCCCCCCACGATGAAGCTCACGCGCTGCGGCGTCACGGGCGCCGGGGACAGCGCGGCGACCCGGCCGAGGACGACGCCGTACTGCGCGCGGCGCGGGGCATCGGCAGGACTCACCGACGCCGGCATGCCCACCGCTAGGCTCTCCGCGGCCGTGGCCGACAGGAAGCCCTTGACGACGAGGGGAACGCCGGTCGGCTGCAGGTAGACCATCGGGTCGTCCTCGGCCGTCAAACGCCCCGGCAGCGCGACGATCTCGATGACGGTGCCGTCCACCGGGCTCACGATGGACTCGATGGCACCGTCACCGGTCGGAGTATTGCGGGATACGCGGACCAGTTCCTGGCCCTCGGTCACGCGCTGACCAGGCTCCACCTCGACGCTGTCCACGACGCCGGAGACCCGCGTGCCCACCTCGGTGTAGCCGCCGTCGGGGACGAGGTAGCCGAAGCCGCTCACGGTCTGCGGGGCGCGACCGAACACCGCCCACACAAGGATCGCGATCACCACCAGGCACAGTCCAGCGAGCACCAGGATCAAGGGCCGGGTCATCGTCGAGCTGCGCGCCTCGACGGCGGCCGCCGGGTCTGCCGGCGACTGGACGACGGGCGAGGACATCGGGCCAGCCTAGGGGGAGTTGAGCTCCGACCGCTCAATAGTCGAGGAGGTACTCCTGGACCTCCCACTCGGTGACCTCGCGCGTGGCCGGGTCGTCGTTCGCCTCGTGGTAGCGGCGCACCTCGTCGGACTTCATCGTGACGAAGGTGTCGATGAAGGTGCCGCCGAGCAGGCCCTTGAGCACGTCGTCCTGGGCGAGTGCGGCGAGCGCGTCCTCCAGCGTCATCGGGAGCAACTCGGCCGCCTCGTCCTCGTAGGTCCAGCCCGCGAGGGGGTCCGGGGCGGCGAGCCCGCGCTGGAGGCCGTCGAGCGCGGCGCCGAGCACCGCCGCTGAGATGACGTAGGGGTTGGCGGCACCATCCCCGATACGCAACTCAAGGCGAGTGCCGCGCCCGCGCTCCGGCGGGATGCGCACCATCGTCGAGCGGTTGTCGTGCCCCCAGTTGATGCGGTACGGCGCGAGCGTGTCGGGGCCAAGCCGCTTGTAGGCGTTGACGGTCGGGTTGGTGAGCGCCGACAGTGCCGGGGCGTGCGCGAGGATCCCGGCGATCATCGACAGGGCGGTCGGGGTGAGCTCGCCGGAGGCGTCGGCCATGACGTTCTCCCCGTCGCGCTCCACGGAGACGTGCACGTGGAAGCCGCTGCCCCCCTCGTCATTGAACGGCTTGCCCATGAACGACGCGAGCAGGCCCGCCTGGGCCGCGAGGTCCTTGATCGCGGTCTTGAAGATGAAGGTCCGGTCCGCCGACAGCATGGCATCGGCGTGCCAGAGGTTGATCTCGTACTGGGACGGGCAGAACTCGTGGTTGCCGGCAAAGGCGCCGATGTCCAGCTTGTCGCACATGCGCAGCGTGTAGAGGAAGTGCCCGCCCGGGTCGACGGTGGCGCCGGTGGTGTAGACGCGACCCTTCTTGTCGAACGTGCGCTCCCACACGCCATCGTTCTCCGCCATCACGTAGTACTCCAGCTCCGGCCCAGTGACCGGAGTGAGCCCGAGCTCGGCGTACCCGTCGATCACGCCCTGCAGGACCGAACGCGGGGCAATCGGATGCGGCGAGCCGTCCGGCTCGTACACGTCGGCAACGACGTACGCGACGCCCGGCTCCCACGGCAGGTCGCGGATGGTGCTCGGCACGATCTGCGTCACGAGGTCGGGCAGGCCGTCCGAGACCGAGCCGTGCCCGTCGAGCACGTCGCCCTGCGTCGTGGTCACCCACACGCCCTGGCAGAACGTCGGCCCATGCCCGAGGGCGCGCTCCATCTGCGTGACGAGCATGTCCTTGGACCGCGTGATGCCGAGGACATCGGAGTACAGGACCCGCAGGACGTCGATACCGCGGGCCTGGAGCCCGGCGCGGACGTCGGCGAGATCGAGCGGGCGAGAGGCATCCATGGTTTACTCCCGGGTGATCGTTCGGGTGCGTACGATTACCGATCGTAGGGGAGGTTGCCGCCGTGCGGGTGCTGTTTCTCCAGCATGATCACGTGAGCCCGCCTGGGCCGGTGGCCGAGCGCTTCGCCCAGCGCGGATTCGAGGTCGTCGAGGCCGTGGTCGTGCCGCGCGACCGCTTCTTCTCCCCCGACGTCGACTTCGACTTCCCCGAGGTGCACGAGCACGATGTGGTCGTCCCCATGGGCGCGCCCTGGGGGGCGTGGGAGGACGACCGCATCGGGACGTGGCTCAAGCCTGAACTCGACTGGCTGCGCGACCTCCAGTCGCACGACGTGCCCATGCTCGCCATCTGCTTCGGCGCGCAGGCCCTCGCCCGCGCCCTCGGCGGCTCCGTCGCGCCCGGGCCGCGCGCGGAGATCGGCTACACGTGGATCAACTCCGACGACCAGGACCTCGTCCAGAACGGCCCCTGGTTCCAGTGGCACTACGACCGCTTCACCGTGCCCCCCGGCGCGGTCGAGGTGGCGCGCAACCCGCGCGCATCCCAGGCGTACGTCGTCGGCCGGTCGCTCGCCGTGCAGTTCCATCCCGAGGTCACCCCGGCCTGCCTCTGCGGCTGGCTCGAGGAGGGGGGCGTCGAGGAGGCGAGGAAGGACGGCGTGGACCCCGAGGAACTCCTCGCCGGGACCGTGCGGGAGGAGCCGGCGGCGGTGGCCCGTGCCCACGCACTGGTGGATGCGTTCCTCGACCGGGTGGCCGGCCCGGTCTAGGCGGTCGGTCTAGGAGACGAGGACCGCTCGTGACGTGGCAGCTGCCATGCCTCGGTCGCACGTGATGAGGGGAACGCCCTCCTGCTCCGCAAGCTCGATGTAGAAGGCATCGGGCACGCTCACGGAATCGAGCAGGGCAGTGGCACCGCGAAGCAGCGAGTTCAGGGGAACGCGCACGATCGACCAGCCCTGCCACAGGGACAGCCGCGCAACCATCTGCACAGGAGTGTCGAGACCCGCGCGGACTGCGCGATGCAGCGCGGACAGCACCTCGACGTCGATATGGCTCGGCGCGATGAGGTCGAAGCCCTGGATTGCCTCCTGGACGCGCTCCGACCGGGCGCTCCTCTGGAGTACGTCGACGGCGGCCGAAGCGTCGATCACCGCGCGTTCAGGCATCACGCATCGGACTCATCAAGCATCAGACTCACTGAGGCGCGACGTGCGGTCCGCGACGTGCTGCTCCCAGTCGTCGCGCACCGCGCGCACCACCTGGACCGAGTCGACCTCCCCGGCCAGGGGCGGGAGCGCGCGCACCTGCTCCCACCAATCCCCCATGGACCGGCGCCGGAACTCGGCCTCGAGCGCCTGCTGCGTGAGAGCGGACACGTTGATGTCGGCGGACTTCACCCGCTCGGCGAGCTCGTCGGGCAGGTAGACGTTGACCCGGGCCATGCGCATATCATACACACACCTACTTCAGGCTGACCCGCACGGGGAAGCGCTTGATCCCGTTGACGAAGTTCGACCGCAGCCGCTCGACCGGGCCGGTGTGCTCCATGAAGTCGATGCGGGACAGCAGGTCCTCGAACATGATCCGGATCTCCAGGCGCGCCAGGGAGTTGCCGAGGCACAGGTGCGGGCCGCCGCGGCCGAACGCCATGTGCTCATTGGGCTTGCGCGTGACGTCGAAGGCGTACGGGTTCTCGAAGACCGCGTCGTCGCGGTTGCCCGAACCGAACCACGTGACGACCTTGTCGCCCTCCTTGATCCGGGTCCCGTGGAAGTCGACGTCGCGCGTCGCCGTTCGGCGGAAGTGGTAGACCGGGCTGGCGAAGCGCAGGAACTCCTCCACCGCCCACGGGATGAGCGACGGGTCCTCCTGGAGCCGGCGCATCTGGTCGGGATTGTCGATGAGGTTGTTCATCGTGTGGCTGATCGTGTGCCGGGTCGTCTCGTTGCCGGCGATGACGAGCAGCAGGAAGTACGCGTGGAAGTCGTCGTCGCTCAGCGGCTTGCCATCGATCGGCACGGCGTTCACCAGGGTCGACACCAGGTCGGAGCCGTCCCGGCCGAGGCGCTGCCGCTTGAGCTCGTCGCCGTACGCCCACACCTCCAAGGCCGCGGGGGACCGGAAGGGGAGCATGCGGTACTTCTCGCTCTCCGGGTCGGTCGCCAGGACGTCGGCATGCTCGGGGTCGGTGTTGCCCACCATGCGGTTGCCCCACCAGATGAGCTTGGGGATGTCGATGTCCGGCACGTCGAGCATGCGCGCGAGGACGCGGATCGGGAAGTCCGCGGCGACATCGGCGACGAAGTCGAACTCGCCCTTGGCGAACGCCGCGTCGAGCGTCGACGCCGTCAGGCCGCGGAGGAACGTCTCGTAGCCAGCGAGGGCGCGCGGAGTGAACTCGCCCTGCATCAGCTTGCGCAGTGCACGATGACGCTCGCCATCCGTCTCCAGCATGGACTTGCGCACGCGCAACTGCTCGTCATCGAGCTCCTCGAGGCTGGCGGCACCCCGCTCGCTGGAGAAGGTCTCCGTGTCACGCAGGACCTCGACGATGTCGTGGTAGCGCATGACCGACCAGAAGCCGCTGTTCGGTTCCGGCTCGACATCCCAGTGCACCGGGTCCTCCGCGCGCAGGGCATCGAACGTCGCCCACGGCGGCCCGGCCTCGAACAGGTCGAGGTCGGCGAGGGTGATGTCGCTCTTCACGGACATGAACGCCTCCTTCAGGCCGGTCCCACTTCAGGCCGGTCCCGAGATCGTTCGGGCCCGAACTATCGCGGACTATGCCAGATGTTCGGGCCCTAACGGAAGGGGAATGCGACACTTCCCGCATGGCAGGCCCCCACACCCTGGCCGAGACCGAGCGCCAGGTGGCCAACCGGCTCGGGGACCTCACCCTCGACTACGAGGCCATGGCGGTCGTCTCCAACCTCTTCCGGGCCGCCAACGCGGTCCGCAACCACCTTGAGCGCAGCGTCCTGGCACCCGCCGACCTCACCTGGACGGCGTTCGTGGTCCTGTGGGTGGTTTGGATCTGGGATCGGGTCGAGACCCGGACGATCGCCGCGGAGGGCGGCTTCTCCAAGGCCACCCTGTCCGGCGTCCTCACCACCCTGGAAGGCCGCGGTCTGGTCGACCGCTCGCGCAGCGAGACCGACGGCCGCCTCGTCGACGTCACCCTCACCC
>JBJTJS010000257.1:0-12100 GCA_046096085.1 bacterium | reverse complement strand
CCCCGATGGCGGCGCCGCCGCGGGGGCCGCGCGACGTCCATGCCACGATCGGCAGGACGGCGAAGATGCGGTCGAGGTTGATCGTCCGCGGGCGCACGAGGCGGTGGGACAGCAGGTGCAGCCGGAGGTAGGCGTCGGCGGCGTCCTGCGGCGGCGCCTGCAGGTCCGCGACCTCCGTGGCGACCGGGCGCACCTCCACCCCGCGGATCGCGTCCGCACGGATGGCGGCGTCGAGCCCGGGGACGGCGACCGGGTCGGGCCCGAGGCTGGGCTCGGGGTACCAGGCGTCGAGGAGCACGCCCGCCGCGTAGGTCGCGAGCCCGAGCCCGCACGCCGGGCCGCTCACGGGGGTCAGGTCCACGCGGGCACGGTATCCCACGGTCGGACCTGCGGCCGCGTGCTAGGCCTCCTTCACGGCCTCGACGTCGAACTCGAGCTTGATGTTGTCGCTCACGAGGACGCCGCCGGTCTCGAGTGCGACGTTCCACACGAGCCCGAACTCCTTGCGGCTGATCTCGCCGCGGCCCTCGAATCCGATGCGGGTGCCTCCCCACGGATCCTTGCTGATGCCGAGGAGGGTGAACTCCACGTCCACGGACTTCGTCACTCCGTGGATGGTCAGGTCGCCCGTCACGACGAAGGTGTCGTCGGACTTCTGGCGCACGGAGGTGGAGACGAACGTCAGGGTGGGGAACTGGCTCACGTCGAGGAACTCCTCGGACTTCACGTGCGTGTCGCGGTCCCCGGACCGGGTGTCGATGCTGTCGGCCACGATCGTGAGGGTCGCCGAGGACTTCGCCGGGTCTGCGCCGTCGAGGCTCAGGCTGCCGGTGAAGTTCGAGAAGGTGCCCCGGACCTTGGCCACCATGGCGTGGCGGGCGGTGAAGCCGATCACCGTGTGGGTGGGGTCGATGTTCCAGGTGCCCGTGGTCGCGGACAGGTCGGTGCTCATGGGTCCTCCGTGGCTTGTTGTTGATGTTTCAACTATCCAACCAGAGTCCGCCCGCCCGGCGCAACCGGCCCGGGTGCTGACCGGGCGACCGGTCCCGCATGCGCGGGCCGGCGGGCGGGGACATGTGAGGATGGGCCCGTGATGACCGTCGTCTTCATCCTCGTCGCGATCGCCGTCATCGCCGGCATCGTCATGCTGGCCACCGGCCGCCTGCGCGATGGCTTCCCGGACGCCGACGAGGCCCGCGTGGCGGTGGGGATGCCGCAGGCGCCGCTCGGCGACCTGCGACCGGAGGAGATCGAGCAGGTCCGGATCGACCAGGCCCTGCGCGGCTACCGGATGGACGAGGTGGACGCCCTCATCGACCGGCTCACCGCGGAGATCGCCGTCCTGCGCGGCGAGGAGGCGCCGGGAGGCGCGCCCGCCGACGAGCAGGAGACCCCGCCCCCGTGAGGACGACGTGCGAGGTGGTCGTCCGGGCACCGGTGGCCGCGACCTTCGCGGCGATCGTCGACTGGCGGGGGCAGGAGCAGTGGCTCCCGGGGACGCGCGTGCGCGTGATCGACGGCGACGGCCGCAGCGAGGGCTCCCGGCTCGAGGCGGTGCTCGGCCGCGGCCCCGCCGCCGTCGTGGACCGGATGGTGATCGTCCGGTGGGATCCCCCGCACCGGGTGGAGGTCCGGCACGACGGCCCCGTCGTGCGGGGCACGGGTGGCTTCGAGGTCCTCGAACTGCCCCGGGGGATGTCCCGCGTGGTCTGGACCGAGGAGCGCGAGGTCCCCCTGGGGCCTGTGGGCCGGGTGGGGATGTCGCTGGCGTGCCCGGCCCTCGCCGTCGGCGCGCGGCGCTTCCTGAGGACGCTGGCGGGGCTGGTGGAGACCGGCGTCCTGCCCCGAGCCGTGACCGCGCCCGCGCGTGGGGAATAATGTGCCGCAGCGGTTGTGCCGGCTCCCGGCGGCCACCCACCGGAAGGGGTCACTCGAATGGCGGCAATGAAGCCTCGCACCGGCGACGGACCGCTGGAGGTCACCAAGGAGGGCCGCGGCTACGTGATGAGGGTCCCCCTCGAGGGTGGCGGCAGGCTCGTCGTCGAACTCAACGCCGTCGAGGCCAAGGACCTGGGCGACAAGCTCCTCGAGGTGCTCCCGAAGGCCTGAGCGCCCTACGCCGCGGGCGGCTCCTCGGCCGGGGGTGGCGGCTCGGGGCGGTAGACCGCGACGAGCATCCCGCTCCCCACGGTGAGCAGCGAGGGAACCCAGCGCGGGTCCTCCCGCAGGTGATGGACCAGGTCCCGGTGCGCCGGATCGGCCCCGTCGTCGGCCAGCGCCCCGCACACGGCCAGGGCTCCGCCCGGCCGCAGCAGGCGGCGCGCCTGCGCCAGCATCTCGTGCTCCGCCCGGATGACGGGGTCGCTCGACGCCGATCCGTGACCCGGGGATCCGTGACCCGAGGGGATGCCGGGGCCGATCACCATGAGGTCGTACGCGCCGTCGGCCAGCCGCGGCAGCACGTCGAGGGGCTCCGCGGCGATCGCCCGCACGCGGGTATGCGGCACCCCGAGCCCCGTGAACGTCTCGCGCGCGATCGCCTGGACGTCGGGGTCTGAGTCCACGGTGGTGAGAGTGCCCTCGTCGCCCATCCCGAGGAGGAGCCATCCCCCGGACACCCCGGTGCCGGTTCCGATCTCGACGGCCGCGTCGGCCCCGAGGGCAGCGGCCAGCATCCGCAGGGCGGCCCCCGTGGAGCGGTCCACCGTCGGAACCTGAGCCTGCTCGGCCCGCCGGCGCGCCGACGCCACGGCGGGGTCCTCCTCGGCCCAGCCGTCGGCGTAGGCCCAGGTCACGGGGGTGGGAGGGAGATTCCGGTCGTCCGTCACGCGGCGAGCCTAGTGCGCCTCGGGCCGTCCGCGAAGGACAGGGCGCGGAGCGAGTGCGAGGATTGCCCGGTCAGGAGGAGGTGGGCCGTGTCCGCGGACGATCCCTTCCCGCGCGCCCCGGAGCCCGTGCCGATGCCGCCGCGGTCGCGCCGACGCCGGTCGGTGCCGATCGCGGCACTCGTCGCCGGCGCAGTGGCCGTGGCCCTCGTCGTCGCGGTGGTCGGCGGTCTGGTGGGGGGTGCCCTGGGCTACGTCGCCGGCGTGACCAGCCGCCCGCCGACCGCGGCACCGGCGCCCGGCCCGGCCCCCGGGGGAGGGGAGGTCGCCGACCCGGCGGACCCGGACCCGGTCCCCGACCCCGGCTCGGACCCGCAGCCCCCGCAGGCGCCGCTGGCGCCGGGCACGATCGCGGAGGTCGTGGCCTCCGCGCTGCCGGCGGTCGTCTCCCTCGAGGTCGGCGGTGACGGCGTCGGCGGGGCCGCGGGTTCGGGCTTCGTGATCCGCAACGACGGGTTCATCCTCACGAACAACCACGTCGTGGAGTCCGCGGTCGACGACGGTGCGTCGCTCGACGTGGTCTTCACCGACGGGTACCGCGTCGCCGGGCGCGTGGTGGGGCGCAACGTCTCCTACGACCTCGCCGTCGTCGCCGTCGACCGCGATCGCCTGCCGGTTCTCGAGCTGGGCGACTCCGATGCCCTGTCGGTCGGCGAGACCGTCATCGCCATCGGCTCACCCCTCGGCCTTGCGGGCACCGTCACGTCGGGCATCGTGAGCGCCGTCGACCGCCCCGTCACCGTCGGCGAGGGCGAGGGGTCGTCGTACATCAACGCCGTCCAGACGGATGCCGCCATCAATCCCGGCAACAGCGGCGGCCCGCTGCTGGACTCCTCCGGTCGCGTCGTGGGCGTCAATTCCGCCATCGCCACCGTGGCCGACGACGGTCGCGCCGGCAACATCGGCCTCGGCTTCGCCATCCCCTCGGTCCAGGCGTCGCGCATCGCCGGGGAGATCATCGAGACGGGCTCCTCCGTCACGCCCATCATCGGGGTCACGCTCGCCGAGGCCGACGGTGACGGGGCGCTGCTGGAGACCGTGGAGCCCGGCGGGCCGGCCGACGACGCAGGCCTGCGGGCGGGCGACCTCGTCGTCGAGGCAGACGGGCGGCGCGTCGCGAACCCGGACGAGCTCGTCGTCGCGATTCGCGATCGTGCACCCGGCGACACGCTCGTGGTCACGGTGGAGCGCGACGGGGCGACCGAGGAGTTCCGCATCATCCTCGGCTCACGCCGCGACTGATCCGGCGTACCCTGTCCCCGTGTTCGACATCGGCATCGGCGAGATCCTCATCCTTGCGGTTCTCGGCCTGCTGGTGTTCGGGCCGGAGCGACTGCCCAAGGCGGCCGCCGACGCCGCGCGGATGCTGCGCAATGTGCGCTCGATGGCGAGCAATGCCCGCACGGATCTCGCCGACTCGGCGGGAGTGGACTTCTCCGATGCCAAGGACGCGGTGAACGAGATCTCGAAGTTCCATCCGCGTCGCATGATGAGCGGCATCTTCGACGACGACGATGACGACGATGTGGCGCCGCCGGCGGAGGCGAAGGGCGAGGCGAAGCCGAAGCCCTCCAGCCCGGCGTTCGACCCCGACGCGACCTGACGGGAGCGGGGCCGTCAGGCGCGGGCGGCGGGGGAGATGTCGAGCGGGATCCCGGCGAGGCCCCGGGGCTTGCGGGCGAGCTGGGTCGCGATCTCGATGAGGCTCGCGGCCGCGGGTGCGGACGGGTCGGCGAGGACCAGCGGCTGCCCGGTGTCCCCGCCCTCGCGCAGGCGCACGTCGAAGGGGATCCGCCCGAGCAGGGGGACGTCCGTGCTGAGCCCGGCGGAGAGGTCCTCGGCGACGCGCAGGCCTCCGCCGATGCCGAAGAGGTCGATGGGCTCGCCGCAGTGCGGGCAGGGGAAGCCGCTCATGTTCTCGATGACGCCCGCGACCTTCTGGTGCGTCTGCCCGGCCAGCATGCCCGCGCGCACCGCCACTTCGGCCGCTGCCGACTGCGGCGTCGTGACGACGACCACCTGGGAACCGGGGAGGAGCTGGGCGGTCGAGATGGCGATGTCGCCGGTGCCCGGCGGGAGGTCGAGCAGCAGGACGTCGAGGTCCCCCCACCACACGTCGGAGAGGAACTGCTGAAGGGCGCGATGGAGCATCGGTCCGCGGAACGCGACCGGCTCGGCGCTTCCCCCGGGCTTGAAGGGCAGCATGGAGATGGCGCGGACGCCGTAGGCCTCGGGCGGCATGATCATGCCCTCGACGACGGTGGGGGCGTTCGTGAGGCCGAGGAGTCCCGGCACCGAGTGGCCGTAGATGTCAGCGTCCACGATGCCGACGGTGACCCCCTGCGCCGCCATCGCCACCGCGAGGTTCACGGTGACGGAACTCTTGCCCACCCCGCCCTTGCCCGAGGTGATGGCGTAGACGTGGGTGCGCGAGCCGGGCTTGGCGAAGGGGATCTCCCGCTCGTCCTGGCCCCCGCGGAGGCTCTGGCGCAGGCGCTGGCGCTGCTCGTCGTTCATCACGTCGAGCTCGACGTCGACGTGCCGGACTCCCGGCACCGAGCCCACTGCGATGGTGACGCGCTGGGTGATGGTGTCGCGCATCGGGCACCCGGACACCGTGAGGTAGACCGCGACGCGGACCCGGTCGCCGTCGATGTCCACCGACTTCACCATCCCGAGGTCGGTGATGGGGCGGTGGATCTCGGGGTCCTCGACGCGGGCCAGGGCAGCCAGGACCGCGTCACGGTCGATGGAGGTCATTCGTCGATGCTACGGCCCTGCCCTGTGTCGCGCGACTCGCGCGACTCGCGCGACTCGCGCAACTCGCGCGACTCGCGCGATCCGCGCGGGGCATCCTCCGGCTCGCGCGCCCGCGACAGTTCCTCGACCAGGTCGCGCAATTCGCTGCGCAGGTAGTCGCGCGTGGCGATCTCACCGAGCGCCATCCGCAGCGCGGCGATCTCGCGGGCGAGGTACTCCGTGTCGGCGACGATGCGTTCCGTGGTCGCGCGGTCTTCCAGGTATTGGACCCGGTCGCGGTCGGCCTGCCGGTTCTGCGCGAGCAGGATGAGGGGGGCGGCGTACGACGCCTGCAGGGACAGCATGAAGGTGAGGAAGATGAAGGGGTAGGGATCGGGCCGCAGGTCCTCCGGCGCCAGGGTGTTCCAGAGCAGCCAGGCGACGATGACGACGGTCATCCAGGCGATGAACCGCCACGAGCCGATGAATCTCGCGATCCGTTCCGAGAGGCGCCCGAACTGCTCCGGGTCGTAGCTGGGACCGCGCAGGCGCCCGCGATCCAGGGGCTGGTCCATGCGCCACTCCGGCCGGCGCCGCCGGCGCGGCGTCTTCACGACCCCTCCCCGTCATTGTCGCGCCAGTCCTCGGGAAGCATGTGGTCGACGAGGTCGTCGAACGTGACAGCGCCCAGCAGCCGCCCGTCGGGATCGACGACGGGCAGGGCCACCAGGTTGTACGTCGCGAAGACGCGGGCGACCTGCGCGATGTCGGCCTCGGGACCGAGGGGGTCCAGCGAGGTGTCGACCAGCCCCGAGACGAGCGCGCCGGGCGGCTCGCGCAGGAGTCGCTGGAAGTGGCAGATCCCGAGGAGGCGGCCGGTGGGGGTCTCCATGGGGGGCCGCACGACATAGACCTGCGCGGCGAGGGACGGCGAGAGCTCGGGGTTGCGCACCCGGGCGAGGGCCTCCGCGACGGTCGCGTCGGGGGAGAGGATGACGGGCTCGGTCGTCATCATGCCGCCGGCGGTGTAGTCGCCGTACACCAGCAGCCGCCGGATGTCGTCGGCCTCCTCGGGCTCCATGGCGTCGAGCAGCGCCTCTGCCTGCTCCGGGGGGAGCTCGGAGATCAGGTCGGCGGCGTCGTCGGGACCCATCTCCTCGAGCACGTCCGCGGCGCGCTCGGAGTCGAGGAACTGCATGATCTCGACCTGGTCGTCCTCGGGCAGTTCCTCGAGGACGTCGGCGAGACGCTCGTCGTCGAGGTGCAGGACGATGTCGCGGCGGCGACGCTCGGGGAGCTCCTGGAGCGCCGAGGCGATGTCCGCCGCCGGAAGGCGATCCAGTGACGCCATGAGGCTGTCGGCGCCCTGCTCCTGCGGGGGCAGCGTGAGGCCCTCGACCGCGTTCCAGTCGACGAGCCGGGCCTGGCCCTTGCGGCGCAGACCGGATGAGCCCGTGCGCACGTAGAGCTGCGTGACGAACCAGTCGCGGCTGGGCCGCTGCTCGACGCCCAGGTCGATGATCGTGGCGTGGACGGGGTCGGCGGACCGGGCCGGGTCGACGACGGTCACCCGGCGGTCGAGAAGCTCGGCGATGGCGAGGGTCTCCCCGGGGCGCTGCTGGAAGCGCCGCAGGTTCACGACGCCGCTCACGACCACCTGCCCGCTGTCGATCGCGGTCACCCGGGTCATGGGCACGAAGATCCGCCGTCGGCCCACGACCTCGACGACGAGGCCCACGATCCGCGGCGGCTGCGCGTCGCTGCGCAGCATCGCCACGACATCGCGCACGCGCCCGACCTGGTCGGCCTTGGGGTCGAAGACCCCGGCGCCCGCCAGGCGAGCCACGAACACCCGCGTCGTCGTCGTCACGACTAGGAGGGTACCGGCGACGCGGGTGACCGAGCCTGCGCGCACCCACTAGCCTCGGCTCCATGAGCAGCATGAGAGCCCGTCGGTCCAACCTCGCCGTTCCCGGCAGCAGCCCCAAGATGCTCGACAAGGCACGCGGCCTCCCGGCCGACCAGGTCTTCATGGACATCGAGGACGCCGTGGCACCGCTCGCCAAGCCGGAGGCGCGCAAGAACATCGTCGCCGCGCTCAACGAGGGCGGCTACGAAGGCAAGGTGCGCTCGGTGCGCGTCAACGACTGGACGACCCAGTGGACGTACGCCGATGTCGTGGAAGTCGTCGAGGGGGCAGGGCCGAACCTCGACTGCATCATGCTGCCCAAGGTTCAGACCGCGGAGCAGGTGGTCGCGCTGGATCTCCTCCTCACCCAGATCGAGAAGGCCAACGGCTTCGAGGTGGGGCGCATTGGGATCGAGGCGCAGATCGAGAACGCCATGGGCCTCGTCAACGTCGACGCGATCGCCGCGGCCTCGCCGCGCGTGGAGACGATCATCTTCGGCCCCGCCGACTTCATGGCGAACATCAACATGAAGTCGCTCGTGGTCGGTGAGCAGCCGCCCGGCTACGACGTGGGAGACGCGTACCACTACATCCTCATGCGCATCCTCATGGCGGCCCGCGCATTCGACAAGCAGGCGATCGACGGGCCGTACCTGCAGATCAAGGACGTCGACGGCTATCGCCGGGTCGCCTCCCGGAGCGCGGCGCTCGGATTCGACGGCAAGTGGGTGCTGCATCCGGGCCAGATCGACGCCGCGAACGAGGTGTACAGCCCCCGACAGGAGGACTACGACCAGGCGGAGCTGATCCTCGACGCCTACGACTACGCGACCTCGGCGGAGGGCGGTGCCAAGGGTGCGGTCATGCTCGGCGACGAGATGATCGACGAGGCCTCCCGGAAGATGGCCCTGGTGATCGCGGCCAAGGGCCGGGCGGCGGGCATGTCCCGCACGCAGGCATTCACCCCGCCGGACTCCTAGCGGGACCCCCGGCTCAGGATCCGCGCCACGACGCGGTCCTGGAGTCGCTGAGGCAGGGCGGCGAGGGTGGCGATGGCGTGGGCGCCCCCGCCCCCGAGGTAGCGGATGCGGGGGGAGTCGGCGGCCAGGGCCCTGGCCACGAGCTCGGCGGCGCGCTCGGGCTGCATCCGGGGGTTGGCGGCGCCGTCGCGCGCCATCTTCGCGAACTCCGCCGTGACAGCGGCCTGCTGGGGGTAGAGCGGATTCGGCGCGGCTTCCGCGGCGGGCTTCTCGGTGAGCGGCGTGGCGATGCCGCCGAGCTCGATGAGGGCGACGTGGACGCCATGCGGCGCGATCTCCCGGCGCAGTGCGATCGCCCACGACTCCAGCGCCGCCTTCGATGGGGCGTATCCGCCGTTGAAGGGGACGACGAGCCTCGCCATCAGGGCCGAGTTGACGACGATCGTGCTGCGATCGGCGCGGGCGGCGGGGAGGAAGCCCTGGATGAATCGCACTGCGCCGAGGTAGTTGATCCTCATGACGCGCTCGAGGGTCGACACGGGACAGCCCTCGGCTGACATGTCGGGAGCCCCGCTGTCCACGCCGGCGTTGCTGAACACGCCGCGGAGCAGCATGCCGTCGCTGCGCAGGGAGTCGACGTACGAGACGACCGAGGCGACGTCGTCATCGGAGGTCACGTCGAAGGAGAAGGGCAGCAGGTGGGGTCCCGCACCCTCGCGGAGCCGGGCGGCCTGGTCGTCGGATCGCACTCCCGCGACCACCGTGTAGCCGAGCCCCGCGAGGTAGCGCGCGGTGGCGAGGCCGATGCCGCTGCCCGCCCCGCTGATCACCACGACCTGCTGGGAACTGATGCCGTGCGCCATCGCCCCAGTATGGTGCCCCCATGGCGCGGACCCCCATGGGCAGAGCGGAGGCGGCGTCCCTCCTCGGGGTGCCTGCGGATGCCGACCCCCGCCAGGTGCGCCGGGCGTTCCGCCTGTGGGTGGCCGTGGCCCACCCGGACCGAGGTGGCTGCGCCGACGGCCTCGACCGCCTCCGCGAGGCGCGCGACGTGCTCCTGCGCGCGGAGTCCGCGCCGCCGAACGACGACCACGGGTCCGATCGTTGTCGATGCGGGGCGCGAACCCCGTGGCGAGACGTCCTCGCCCGTCGCGGCCCGCGGGAGCGGGCCCTCGAGGCAGTCGCCGTCGTGGCCGCCATCGCGGTGGCGGCGGTGCCCGGGTTCCCCGCTGCCCAGGCCGCTGCCGCGGCGATTCTCGCCGCCGTCGCGGCCTGGACGATCGCGCGGCTGCGCCTGGCTCCCCTCGCGGACTCCGGCCAGCGGGTGATCGTGGCGACGATGGCGTGGGTGGCCGTCGTCATCGCGCAGCTCGCCGTGTCGGCCGCCGTGGGCGCCAGCCTGCTGCCCGTGCTGCCGCTGCTCGCCGTGCCCCTCGTCGGGACGGTGTCGCTGGTCCTCATGCCCAGGGGCGGACTCGCGCTCAGGCGCTAGACTCTTAACGATCGTTCACGCGACGTAACGTTCACGGGACACCCGGGAGGAATCGTGTCACGTCTTGCCCAGACCGAGGGCCTCACCGACATCCAGGTCGAGATCCTCAAGGCGGTCCGCGACTTCGTGGACAACGAGATCCTGCCCAACGCGAACTTCCTCGAGCACAAGGACGAGTACCCCGCCGACATCGTCGAGGGGCTCAAGGAGCTCGGCGTCTTCGGCCTCATGATCCCCGAGGAGTACGGCGGACTCGGGGAGTCGCTGCTCACGTATGCCCTCGTCGTCGAGGAGATCGCCCGCGGGTGGATGAGCGTGTCCGGCGTCATCAACACCCACTTCATCGTCGCGTGGATGGTGATGCACCACGGAACCGAGGAGCAGAAGGCGCACTACCTCCCGCTCATGGCGACCGGGGAGGTGCGCGGGGCGTTCTCGATGAGCGAGCCGGGGTGCGGCTCCGATGTCGCCGCGATCCAGTCCCGAGCGGTGCGTGATGGCGACGACTACGTCCTCAACGGCCAGAAGATGTGGCTCACCAATGGCGGTAGTTCCACGCTGGTCGCGGTCCTCGTCCGCACCGACGGCGACGCCGAGGAGGGGTCCTCGGTCTACAAGCGCATGTCGGCGTTCCTCGTGGACAAGCCGGCCGGCTTCGGCGAGGTTCGTCCGGGCCTCACCATCCCCGGCAAGATCGAGAAGATGGGCTACAAGGGCGTCGACACGACCGAACTCGTCATGGACGACCTGCGCCTGCCGGCCGCCGCGATCCTCGGCGGGGAGCCCGGTCGCGGCTTCTACCAGATGATGGACGGAGTCGAGGTCGGCCGCGTCAACGTGGCCGCGCGTGCATGCGGGCTCGCGCGCCGTGCGTTCGAGCTCGGCGTGGACTACGCGCAGCAGCGCGTGACCTTCGGCAAGCCCATCGCCGAGCACCAGGCCGTGGCCTTCCGCCTCGCCGACATGGGGACCAAGGTCGAGGCCGCCCACCAGATGATGGTCATGGCGGCGCGCAAGAAGGACTCCGGCGAGCGCAACGACCTCGAGGCCGGGATGGCCAAGTTGCTCGCCAGCGAGTACTGCAAGGAGGTCGTCGAGGACTCCTTCCGCATCCACGGGGGCTACGGCTACTCCAAGGAGTACGAGATCGAGCGGCTCTACCGCGAGGCGCCCATGCTCATGATCGGCGAGGGCACCGCCGACATCCAGAAGATGATCATCGCCCGGCGTCTCCTCGAGGAGTACCGCGCGAGGGGATGACTCAGGCGGTCGCAGGCGTGCGCTGAGCGATGCGGCGGATGCCCCAGTCGATGCCCCAGAAGATGAGCGCCAGCACGATGGCGAACGCCACCACGCCGAGGACGTTCACGATCACCGCGGGGTAGCCGAGCGTGGCCACGTCGAGGAACGGGTAGGGGTAGGCGCCGATGAAGGCGCCGCGGATCAGCGCCCAGATCAGCCAGATGATCGGCAGGACGAGCGAGGCCCACACGGTCCGCCAGCTGAACCAGCCGCGCGGCCCCGCGACGAGCCAGACGATCACGGTCAGGGCGGGCACGATCATGTGGTCGAGGGCATTGGTGTAGACCTCGAGGCCCTGGAGTTCGGCGGTGCCCGCGAGGACGAGGTTGTAGACGATGCCTGTCACGGTGATCATGAGGATCGAGTCGAGCCGCAGCACGCGGAAGACAAAGCTGTCGCGGTCGGGCTTGAGGAACAGCATCGTCATGATGATGGCCACGAGGATGTTCGACCAGATGGTGAAGTAGGTGAAGTAGTCCAGCACCCGGCCCACCGGGCCCTGGTCGGGATTGCCCAGCATCGTCGGATTGGTGTTGGTGCTCGGGTAGGTGCCCAGGAGCGCCAGGGTGAACGAGAAGGTCGATCCGAAGATCGCGACCGCCGCGTTGATGCCGAACAGGGTGCGCTTCCATGTCGCGGTGGTCGGCGGGGCGGTGGTCGACGTCGTCATGGGGCGTCACGGTAGCCCTCGGCGCGCCGGCCCGCGGGGATTTCGCTCCGGAGCGACCCCACTAGCGTGGCGCCGTGGCAGGGGAGGCGGTCGTGGCCCGGGACGCTCGTCCGGGCCTCAAGG
>JBJTJS010000256.1:0-10526 GCA_046096085.1 bacterium | reverse complement strand
GGCAGAGCCGAATGCACGCGGACTCCGCCTGGACGTGCGGATCGAGCGGGATGCGCTGCGTGACGTCGTCGTACTCGACCAGGCGGGCGTCGTACCCGGCATCGCGGACGACCTGCAGTGCGTCGTCGGCGGTGGGGGAGGTCGGCCGGTCGAGGTTCCAGAACTGCTTCCACAGCGGGTTCATCCACGTGAGCGGGTGCCGAACGGGCAACTCCAAGACGACGCGGCGGCGCGCATGTTCGGTGAGCGCGCGTACGAAGTCAGGCAGCTCCCACACGTTGTAGGCGACGTGATGGCAGACGACGACGTCGGCGGTCGGCGTGATGTCGGCTACGTCGGGCCAGTCGCCGAGGATCTCCTCGTGGTCGACGCCTCTCTTGGCAGCGGCCTCGGCGAACGCGTCGAGCATGCCCTGCTGGTGGTCGACGCCGATGAGGAGTGCGGCCGGCGGCACGAGGGCGAGCGCGGCGCGCCCGCCGCCGCAGCCGACATCGAGCACGGATCCGCCCTCGGGCAGTGCCTCGCGCGCTGCAGCGTGCGCGGGGGAGTCCGGGATGGGTCCGTCGGGTGCGAGGAACTGGGTCACCGGGTGGATCCAGGGATCCTGCGGCGCCTGCGCGCGGATCTCCTCGGGGATGGCCCAGGAGGCCAGGTCGTCACGCCACTGCTCAGCCGCGGTCGTCATGGCGACAGCGTAGGAGGATTCGGGAGTTGACTGGGCATCGCGGCTCGCGATCGGTCTACCGTTGCCCTGTGAGCATGGTGCGCATCGGCGCAGTGCTAGCCCTTGTTGCCGGGCTGGTCGCAGGTGGCCTCACGGTCGTGGGCCAGACGGCGAGCGCGTCCACCCCGGTGGCGGGGAAGCCGTGCACGAAGGCGGGTCAGCAGGGGGTTGACGCGCAGGGCCGCGCACTCGTGTGCAAGAAGAATCGCAAGGGCAAACTTGTCTGGACCATCAAGCGCGTCACACCGACACCGACACCGACACCGACGCCGACGCCGACACCCACCGGACCGCCGTACCAGTGGTTGGGCACCTGGGCCGACGGCTGGAAGAAGGTGGGTTCTCCGCCGCCGTGCCCGGCAGACCTGTCGACGCTATTCACCCGGCCGCCGTTCGACATCGATGATGTGACGTCAATCGTGCGTCCGGGCTATCTCAATCCGCACTCGGGATATAAGCCGCACGCGCATGTGCGCTACTCACCGTCAGATGCGGATGGCCGCCAAGTCATCTACGCGCCAGCCGACGGATGGCTTTACCAGGCCGGTTTGTACCGGGAAGCCTTCACTCCGGGCAACGACCAGGTCATCCTCGACTTCTTCACCGAGTGCGGAGTGATGTGGCGTTTCGATCACCTGCGCCAGGGCCACCTGTCGCCGGCGATAGCCGAGGCCATCAAGAGCGTCCCGATGCGCGAGGACTCGCAGACCAGGTTCATCACACCGGTGCTGGTCAAGGCCGGAGACATCCTGGCAACGGCGGTCGGTGCCACGAACTGTGATGTCACCCGTCCGCTCTGCATCCCGCCTGGTGGCCCGAACTACTTCTTCGATTTCGGCGTCTACGACCCGCGCCAGCTCAATGAGGCCGCGGCCTCCGACCCGTCCTTCCTTACCGGCCCCGATGTGGGAGCCCTCAAGGGCATCGGACTGTGCTGGATCGACCTCTTCCCTGCGTCGAAGTCAGCTATCGAGGCCAAGGCCGAGGGGACCTCGGACTACTGCGGGCGCTGACGCCCGGACCGAGATCTGCGCACCACCCTCACGATCGCCGATCCTGCGTCACGACACTGCCGCCGCTGACGCGGTCGGCGACTGGCTTCCGCCCCGGCGTCGACCTCGACGACATGTCAGCGGTGTGGATGATGGTCGACGAAGGCACGTCCTACTGTCCGCGCTGATCGCGTAGGGACTCCAGGTAGGGGAGATCTCGCTGATCCTTGGGTCTATTCGCCGCACGCTTCGAGGCGATGACGTCGTCAAGGCTGCCGACGTACACACTCACGTCGCTGCTGATCTCCAACTGCACAGCATGTGCGCGCCAGTCGGCGAATCCCTTGAGGTTGCCCGCCGGAGTGAACGTGAGATCGACGTCGCCGAAGTCGGTCACGAGATTGAGGATGAAGGGCACTGCCGCTAGGAACGCACCGTCAAGGGGCGCGGGCACCGGGTCGTCACTCGTGCGAATCATGGCATTCATGCGCTGCAGTGCTCGGGCGAGCCGATCGAGATTCGCGTCATCACGTGACGGCACGACATCGACGTCGCGCGTCGGCAGGGACGATCCGTGGATCACGGCCGCCATGCCTCCCACGACGACGTAGTCGACCCCTTCCTCATTGAGGATCGCGCAGATCCGCACGGGGTCGAACATCACGCCTCGCGCGTGAGCTGGGCCTGCGCGCGCTCCTGGATCGCGATCATCGCGTTGGCCGCCTCCACCATGACCCGGACCCGCTCGGGGACCGACAGGGCCAGTTGCCGCCTGATCTGGGAGATATCGACCCCGCGCTCGTCCTCGATGACGGGCAGATCGGCGGGGGAGGCCATGAGGCGGATGCTACGCCGCCCCCTACCCCCTTGACGGCTGTCGGACCCCGGGTCTATTGTTCGAACATCTGTTCGAATACCTGCTCCACCGACCCGCTCCGCCCCGCTCGATCAGTTGGCCCGCTCGATCAGGAGGTGACCGTGGCCCGACAGTACGCCGTCCCGGTGACGGGGGTGGCCCTCGCGGCTCGCCGGCCCATGCGTTTCACCTGGCAGGGCCGGGGCTACGTCGTCACCTCCGTCCTCGGCCACTGGGTGACCGGGGCCTCCTGGTGGCGGGCCCCCGAGCGGGTCGATGCCGACACCCACACCTGGCGGATCGAGGCCTCCAGCGGCCCCCGATCCGGGATCTACGACCTGTCCTGCTCGGGCGACCGCTGGTCGCTGCGCCGGATGGCCTGAGGAGAGAGGAATCGCCATGGCCACCGCCACCGCTGAACTGCTGACCGCCGCCCAGCGCGGCATCGCCGAGGCCGTCATCGCCGACACGGCAGCCGAGCGCTATGCCCGGGCCCACCTGTCCGCCCTGCGTTCGGCGGCCGCGGTGCTGGCTGCTCGCGCGCAGCCGAGCAGGGGGCGCTCGCGATTGCGCAGCGTGTGGTCGGTGCTGCCCGTGGTCGCCCCGGAGCTTGCCGAGTGGTCGACGTTCTTCGCCACGAGCGCGGGCAAGCGTGCCGCAGCCGAGGCAGGCCTGCCTGTCGTCTCGCAGCGCGAGGCCGACGATCTCCTGCGCGATGCGGAGGCCTTCCACGACCAGGTGTGCACTGTGCTGCACGTCGACCGGCAGCAGGCCCTGCCGGCTACGGGGTGAGGCGCGTGCCGTGGACTTCGCTCACCTCCACGTGGCGTCGGCGTACTCGATGCGCTACGGCGCCTCGACGCCGCAGGCGCTGGTCGAACGCGCGGCCGAGCATGGCCAGCGTGCCCTGGCCCTCACCGATCGCGACGGCGTCTACGGCGCGGTGCGTTTCGCCCGGGCCTGCGCCGGGGCGGGCATCTCCCCGGTGCTCGGCGTCGACGTCGCCGTCGATATCGGCCTCGCCCTCGATCTTCCGGCTCGACGGGAGCCCCTGCCTCCGGCTGCCCGTCCTCCGGACGAGGGAGCCCTTCGGGCTCCCCTGAGGGGCGGCGCGTGGGTGGACCCCCGCCATCCACGCGCCGTCCTCCTCGCTCGCGGCAAGCGCGGCTGGTCCTCGCTCTGCCGCCTGCTCACCGCCATCCATGCGGGCAGGCCGGGGCAGGGCGGCCGTGGCGTCTCGGCGACCTTCGAGCAGATCGCCGAGCACGGCGATGGCCTCGTCGTCCTGCTCGGGCCGCACTCCCCGGTGGTGGAGGCCCTCGCGCGCCAGCGACCCGATCTCGCCGATGCACTGGTGGCTCCATGGCGCGAGGCCTTCGGCGACCGACTGCGCATGGAGGTGGTGAGCCATCGCGCTGCGAGCGGCCCGCTCGCGACCGGCACGGCCGCGCGCACCCTGGGCTGGGCGCGCGAACGCGGCATCGTGCCCGTGCTCGCCCATGCCGTGCGCTACGTCGCGCCAGCGCAGGCGCGCGTCGTCGATGTCCTCGACGCCTCTCGCCGGCTCGTCGCCCTCGACGAGCGGCACCGCGACCGGCCCAATGCCCAGGGCTTCCTCGCCCCGACGCCGTTCATGGCCGAGCTCGCCGAGGAGATCGCGTCGGCGGCGGGCAGCGCGCAGCGCGCAGCGCACGACCTGATGACCGCCACGGCCGACCTCGCCGGGGAGTGCGGCCTGGATCCCGCGGCCGACCTGGGCATGGGAGAGGTGTTCGTGCCCGAGCTCGAGGTCGTCGTGGGAGACGCGCGTGCCGATGCCGACGCCATCCTGCGCTCCCGCTGCGAGGATGCGCTCGACCGCTATCGCGGCGCCGAGCGCATCGCGGCGCGCCACCGGCTCGAGGAGGAGTTGCGCACCGTCGCCACGCTCGGCTTCGCCACCTACTTCCTCACCGTCGCCGAGGTCGTGGACCTCACGCGGCGCCTGGGCATCCGCGTCGCTGCGCGCGGCTCCGGCGCGGGCAGCCTGGTCAACCACCTGCTCGGCATCTCCGGCATCGACCCGATGGGTCACGGCCTGCTCATGGAGCGCTTCCTCACCCCGCTGCGCCGCGCGCTGCCCGACATCGACATCGACGTCGAGTCCGCGCGCCGCCTGGAGGTCTACGATGCGATCCTCGCGCGCTTCGGCACCGAGCGCGTCGCGTGCGTGTCGATGATGGAGACGTACCGCGTGCGCCATGCCATCCGCGACGTCGGCGCCGCGCTGTCCCTGCCGCCCGGGGAGGTCGATGCCCTCGCCAAGTCCTTCCCGCATATCCGCGCCCGCGATGCGCGGCATGCCCTGCACGACCTGCCCGAGCTGCGCGACTCCGGCCTCGGCCGCCTGACCGCGCGCGGGGAGCTCGATCACTTCTGGGACCTCGTCGAGGGCCTCGACGGCCTGCCCCGCCACATCGCCATGCACCCGTGCGGGGTGCTGCTCTCCGACGCCACCCTCGGCGACCGCACCCCCCTGGAGCCCAGCGCGCAGGGCTATCCCATGAGCCAGTTCGACAAGGACGACGTCGAGGAGCTCGGCCTGCTCAAGCTCGACGTCCTCGGCGTACGCATGCAGTCCGCCCTCGCGCATGCCATCGCCGAGGTCGAGCGCGTCGACGGCGAGCGCATCGACCTCGACTCCGTGCCGCTCGACGATCCGGATGCCTTCGCCCTGGTCCAGTCGACCCGCACTCTCGGCTGCTTCCAGATCGAGTCACCAGGCCAGCGCGAGCTCATCGGCAAGTTCGCGCCGGAGACCTTCAATGACCTCGTCATCGACATCTCGCTGTTCCGGCCCGGCCCGGTCAAGTCCGACATGGTGACCCCCTTCCTCAAGGCCCGTCAGGGATGGGCCGATCCGGTCTACGTACACGACGACCTGCGCCCGGTCCTCGCCGAGACCTACGGCGTGGTGGTGTTCCACGAGCAGGTGCTGCGCATCGTCTCCACGATGACGCGCTGCTCCCTGGCCGAGGCCGACGAGACGCGGCGCAGCATGGGCTCCCCGGCGGGGCAGGACGACGTGCGCGTGTGGTTCTACCCCGCGGCGCTCCGCTGCGGCTACGACCTCGCCACCGTCGACCGCGTCTGGGAGGTGCTCAAGGCCTTCGCCTCCTTCGGCTTCTGCAAGGCGCATGCAGCGGCCTTCGCCCTGCCCACGTACCAGTCGGCGTGGTTCAAGGCCCACCATCCGGCGGCCTTCCTCGCCGGCGTCCTCACCCACGATCCCGGGATGTATCCCAAGCGGCTCATCCTCGACGACGCGCGCGGCTTCGGCGTCGCCGTCCTCGGCCTCGACGTCAACCTCTCCGGGCGCGAGTACACGATCGAGAGGGTGGACTCCGGGGAGGGTTCCTACGGCATCCGCCTCGCCCTTGCCGAGGTCAAGGGGATCGCCGAGGACGAGGTCGAGCGCATCGTGGCGCGGCGCCCGTACTCCTCGCTCGCCGACTTCTGGCATCGCGCCGCGGTGAGCCAGCCCGTCATCGAGCGGTTGATCCTCGCCGGCGCCTTCGACTCCGTGCACGGCATCGGCCGCGCTCCCGCCGGGCTGCGCCGGCGCGGACGCGTCACCCGCCGTGACCTGCTGCTCCAGGCCGCCGACCTGCATCGCGGGGCGCCCCGGCGCGCGCGCACCGAGAGCGCGACCGAGCAGCTCACCTTCGAGTCCCTCGCCCTCGACGCCCCTCCTGCGCCCACCGGGCTGCCGGAGATGGCTCCGGGGGAGCGGGTGCGCTCGGAGCTGGAGATCCTGGGCCTCGACGTGAGCCACCACCTCGTGGACTTCTATGCGCCGATGCTCGAGGCGCTCGGCAGCGGCATGCCGCCGCTCGTGCGCGCACGCGACCTGCTGCGCTGCCGGTCCCAGGCCGACATCCTCGTGGGCGGGGTCAAGGTGGCCACCCAGACACCGCCGGTGCGCAGTGGCCGCCGCGTCGTGTTCATCACCCTCGACGATGCCACCGGTCCGGTCGATGCCACCTTCTTCGACGACGCCCAGGGCCCCTATGCCCGCACGGTGTTCGACTCCTGGCTGCTCCTCGTGCGCGGCGAGGTGCGCCGTACCGGCCCGCGCGGCGTCTCCCTGCGCGCCACCGGCGCCTGGGAACTCGGCCTGGTGCACGACCTGTGGTCGCAGGGCGGGATCGATGCCGTGCGCGACCTCATCGCCCGGTCCCCGCGCCCGGGGGAGGATGTCGCCGACACCGATGAGCGCCCGCGGCGCGTCCTCGTCCACGCCAGCGGCTTCCGCCAGTCGCCCTACGCCGACATCAAGCCCGCGGGAGCCGACCCCGCCCGGATCCCCGCGGCCACGCCGGCCTCCGCGCCCCCGGCCAAGCTGTGGCACTCCAGCCCGGGGAGCAGCGGATGGTGATCCCGGGCGCCGCGGGCGATAGGACGGGCAGGATGGAGCGGTGAGCCGCAGCCAGATCCGCCGCGGGGAGGCGCAGTCCCTGCGCCTGGCCGGCTCCCTGGGCGCCGACGACACCGGGTGCACCGTCCTCCACGTCGACATGGACGCGTTCTACGCCTCCGTGGAGCTCATCGCACGACCCGAACTGCGCGGCAAGCCGGTCATCGTCGGGGGCGGGCAGCGCGGCGTCGTGCTCTCCGCCACCTACGAGGCGCGCGCGCTCGGCGTGCACTCGGCGATGCCCATGACGCGTGCGCGACGCATCGCGCCCGATGCCTTCATCATCGAGCCGCACCACGATCGCTATGCCGAGGTCAGCGCCGGCGTCATGGCGCTCTTCGGCTCCATCACCCCCCTGGTCGAGCCGCTCAGCCTCGACGAGGCATTCCTCGACGTCGCCGGCGCCGTACGCCGACTCGGATCCCCCACCGCCATCGCCGAGCTCATCCGCGCGCGCGTCTACGACGAGCAGCGCATCACCTGCAGTGTCGGCGTGGCGCCCACGAAGTTCGTGGCCAAGCTCGCCTCGACCCAGGCCAAGCCCGACGGCCTGCTCGTCGTGCCCGTCGAGCGCGTCATCGCATTCCTCCATCCGCTGCCGGTCTCCTCCCTGTGGGGGGTGGGAGAGCGCACCGAGGAACGCCTGGTGTCGCTCGGGCTGCGCACCGTCGGGGACATCGCGCACACCCCGGCGGACACCCTCGTCCGCGCTCTCGGCCAGGCGGCCGGGCAGCGCCTGCACGACCTCGCCTGGGGGCGCGACGACCGGGCCGTGGTCCCCGACGCGGGGGAGAAGAGCATCGGCAACGAGGAGACCTTCCCGCGCGACGTCGACGACCCGGCCCTCATCCACCGCGAGTTGCTGCGCCTGTCCCAGAAGGTCGCGGCGCGGGTGCGCGGCCATGACCTGGTGGGGCGCACCGTGGTGATCAAGGTCCGCTTCGCCGACTTCACCACGATCACGCGCTCCCGCACCCTGCCCGAGCCCACCGACGTCGGCCAGGTCGTCTACGAAGTCGCCCGGGAGCTCTACGACGCTCTCGGCCTGCAGCGGGCCCGCATCCGGCTCGTCGGGGTGCGCCTGGAGGGCCTGCTCCCCGAGGGCTCCCGGATCGAGCAGTTGTCCCTGGACGCCCTCCTGGGCGAGGCCGCGGGGGGTCCCGGCCCCGAGGACCGCCGGGCCGCCGAGGTGGCCGCCGACCGCCTCCGGGACCGGTTCGGGCACGACGTCGTCCGCCCGGCCCGCCTCTGGGGAGGGCCCCCGGAGCCCTGACTTGGCGAACCTGGGTTTCCAGATCCGCTCGAACTGCCTATCCTGGGGGTGACCCACGGGGCCGAGGGAGGGATGCAGTGCCGCTTTCCGAGCACGAGCAGCGTCTGCTGGAGCAGATGGAGCGCGCCCTCTATGCCGAGGACCCCAAGTTCGCGACCTCCCTGCGCAGCGGTCCCTCCGCACGCGCGAGCCGTGGCCGCGCGGCGATGGGCGTGCTCATCCTCATCGTCGGCGTCGGCATGCTCATGGGCGGCGTTATCGTGCCGCTCATCGCCCTGGGCGTAGCCGGGTTCGTCGTCATGGTCGTGGGCGCCACCCTCGCCTACTCCGGACTGCGGGCCCGCCCCGCGGCCGAGGCGGCCGATGGCGAGGCTCCCGCGGCTGCGGCCGATGGTGCCCCGCAGGGACG
Source organism: bacterium (assembly GCA_046096085.1). Taxonomy (GTDB): domain Bacteria; phylum Actinomycetota; class Actinomycetes; order S36-B12; family S36-B12; genus Mxb001. Next base: position 1,816 of record JBJTJS010000256.1, on the reverse strand, counting down.
CCCGTCCAAGCAGCAGCAGGGCGGCGGGCTCATGGACCGCCTCGAGGAGCGCTGGCGTCGCCGCCGCGACGAGGGCTCCGGCAACCCCCAGTAGTCTCCACGCCGTCTGAGTTACCTGAATGGTGGCTTAAGCACGGCTTAAGCCACCATTCAGGTAACTCAGACGGGGAGCGTCTGGCGGTCGGGGGCCTCCTCGGCGGCATCGTCGTCGAGGAATGCGCTGTCCTGGCCCGATCCCGTGAGCGAGCGGGGTACGAGGACCGCGCGCAGCCGCTCCCGCCGGGTCGCATTGCGTCGCAGGCCGCCGCGGATCACGGCGAGATCCGCGCGCAGGTCCGCCGCGGACGGCGCGGCAGTGGCGCCCGCCGCCGGTGCGGCGTAGCGGGCCCCCTCCACCCATCCCACCAGGCGCTCGACCGCCGCGACCTCGTCATCGTCCAGCCCGGCTCGTGCGCGAGGCCGGGCCCCGAGGGCTCGCGGCGTGCCCGCGGCCGGCCAGGGAAGGCCGAAGTCCCGGGTGCTGTCGCCGAGCTCGGCCCATGCCCCCTCGATGCGCCGCCGGGGGTCCGATGACGACGTGCGCCGCCGCCGGCGGGCCAGCACCGCGAGCACCGGGGCCACCAGAGCCGCCGCGAGGAGTGCGGCGACCACCGCGATCACCACGACCGGCAGGCCTGCGTCGCGCGGAGCAGCGGCGGCCGCCGAGGAACCCTCGTCCAGCAGGTCCGGGCGCACGGGACGGTCCCGGGTGGCGGCGTCGCCCGTGTCGGCCTCGTCGTCGTCCTCGCGGGGCTGGGTGTACGACGGCGCGCGCACGCCCGCTCCCGCATCCGTGCGCGGCGTCGGCTCGAACCACACCCATCCGACCCCGGGGAACCACAGTTCGGGCCATGCATGGGCATTGCGCGCCTGGACCTCCCAGGTCCCGTCCTCGGCCTCGCGTCCCGCGGTGAAGCCGACGCTCACGCGCGCGGGGATCCCGACGGATCGCGCCATGAGCGCCATGGTCCCCGCGAACTGCTGGCAGTAGCCGACGCGCTCGGTGAGGAACGAGTCGAGCGGGTCGGCCCCGGGCGGCGTCACGACGTTGGTGCTGTAGCGGAAGCCGCCGTCGCGCGTGAACCAGCGCATCAGGGCCATGGCGCGCGCGTACGGCGTCTTCGCATCCGCCGTCACCTCCTGCGCCAACTCGGCGAGCCGAGGCGTGATCCCGGGCGGGAGCTGCAGCAGCGCAGGTGGCTCCTCGGTGGGCGACGCCTCGGCCGCGCGCAGTTCCGCCCTGGTCGGGGCGATCTCGTATGCCGTCACCTCGTAGGACGCGTCGCGACTGGTGACCCCGTCGCCGGCGACCGTGCGCGTCAGCGGGTCCCAGGCCCACCGGTCGTCGAGAGGGCCGTCCGTGCCTCGGATCACGGTGGCGGCGTACGGCACGGGGAGGGCTGCGTTGTCGAGGTCGGCGATGCCGATGGAGTACGTGGACTCCCGCACGTCGCGCACGTCGGGCGAGTCGGGGAAGTCCAGGGCCTCGCTCGCTGGGATGCGCACCTGGGGCTGCGACGCCGTCCACGTGACCCCGTCGAACTGGTCCAGGGTGAGCAGCCGGAGGTAGCCCGGGGTGGCGGCATCGGTCTCGTAGGTCAGGATCCGCCGGTCGGTGTTGCTCACCAGGTCGCGGCGCAGCGAGACGAACGGGTCGACCGCCACGGACCCCCCGGGACCGTCCCCGGTCCCGCCGGCCCCGGTCCCCGGGCTCACCCAGACCGGCTCGCGCAGGCCGGGGACGGTCCCGGGGGGTCCGTGGCGGTCGACCCGTTCG
>JBJTJS010000255.1:0-4519 GCA_046096085.1 bacterium | reverse complement strand
ACGCGTGCGCGTGCGGATCCGTTCACGGCGATTCCCTTCCCGAGAAGGGGGCCAGCCGAGGGCGCCACCGCCCCCACCATCCTCAACGCGCCGGGCCTGGGCGCCGCAGGTAGCACCAAGCCCTTCGAGACGTTCGACGCGCAGACCCACACGCCGGGTGTCGCGACGCTGAGAGGCGACTCCCAGATGGGCGGCTTCAACGTCGTCACCTGGGACCCGCGCGGGGAGTACGCCTCCGGCGGGACGTACCAGCTCAACGACCCCTTCCTCGACGGGGTGGACGTCAGGAGCATCGTCACCTGGGTCTCTGAGTCGACGCCCACCACCCTGAATGGCTCGCTCGACCCTGCGGTCGGGATGGCGGGCGGATCCTCCGGCGGCGAGATCCAGTTGGTGTCGGCGGGAATCGATCCCCGCATCGACGCGATCGTCCCGTCCACCACGTGGAACTCCCTCATCGACTCCCTCTTCGCGAACGGGACCGTCAATGTCCCCGTCGCCACGCGACTGCTCTCCGCCATGACCAAGCCTGGCGTCCGCCTGAGCCCACAACTGCGCTCCGGGCTGAAGAATGGGATCGCGAGCGGCCGTCTCAGTGACGCCACGCTGACTCAGCTGGCCGACAAGAACGCGAGCACGCTCCTCGGCCAGTTGCAGGCACCCACCCTGCTGTGGCAGAGCACCGCTGATCCGCTCTTCTCGCTCCAGGAGTCGATGGACACAGCCGTGTCCATCCTGGGCAACCCCTACGGGGTCCCGGTCAAGATGGCGTGGTTCGACGGCAGCACCGAGGACGCCGCCGTGATCGAGATGATCAACGACTACACGCTGGCGTGGCTGAGCAAGTACGTGAAGGGAACGCCGATCCCCGACGCCTACTTCCCCGCCTTCCAGTGGTTGGACCAGACGGGCACCCGCTATACGTCCACCCTCCTACCCGTCGAGCCCGGGTTCAACTCGCCCGACATCATCACGGCTACGTCGACCGGGGGACGGCTCCCCGTGGGGTCGAGCTGTTCGAAGCCGGTCTCCGGCCTGAGGGTGCAGGCGAACGTGCCCGAGGGCGCCCAGATCGTGGGCGTGCCGACACTGACCGTCGGCTACCGTGGCCGGGGCAAGGGGCAGGCTCTCTGCATCCGCGTCACCGACCTCAGCACCGGCAAGGTCGTGAGCTCACCGGTGACCATGCTGCCTCTCATCCTCGACGGCAAGCGCAAGACGGACACGATGGAGCTCAACGGCCTCGCCTTCACCGGGCTCGCCGACAGCCGGCTCGTCGTCACCGTGTGGGGCATGGCCCAATCGGGAGTCAAGCCAGCGTCTGTCGACGTGAACGTCTCCGAGCTCCAGGTGTCCTTCGCACAGCACGCACGCCAGTAAGGCAGCGCGCTCGCGAGTGACAGCGACGGCCTCACCGGCGGACTAGGGACTCTCTACCGGGGACTCCAGGTCCTCCGCGTCGACGTCGGTGGTCCCGATCCGCGCGTACGTCGCCGGCCGATGCCGCCGCAGCCAGGCGGCGTATCCCACTCCCGCGGCGAACACCACGGGGACGGACAGCAGGATGATGGCGTTCACCAGCGGCCCCGCCGCCGTCATCAGGTCGATGTTCCACGCGATCAGGCCGGCGGCGCCAAGGAGGAGGATGCTCGCCACGAGCGGCGCGACCACCGTCCGCAGACGCGATTCCGAGTGGGGCTCCCGGCGGAAGAACCGCCACACGGCGAATGCGGCAAGTCCCTGGAGCAGGACGAATCCGACGACGCCGGGAGTGTTCACCCAGAGCAGGAGTTGCAGGTAGGGATCCGCGTCGAACAGCGCGAAGGCCCCTACGACGATGACGGCGAGGATGGTCTGCGCGATGCCTGCCACATAGGGGCTGTGGTACTTCGGGTGCACATGCCCGAGTCGACGCGGCAGGACGCCCTCGGAGGCAAGCGCGTAGACGTAGCGCGTGATCGCATTGTGGAACGCGAGCAGCGCTGCGAAGTTGCTCGTGACGATAAGGACCCGCATGGTATTCGTGGCCCACGCGCCGACGTACTGCGTCGAAGCCGTGAAGTACATGGACGCCGGATCCGCGGAAGCGACCGTGACGGCCTGAGCGCCGAAGGCCTGCACGATCATCCAGGCCATGAACGCGTAGAAGATGGCGAGGAAGCCCACCGCCACGTAGGTCGCCACCGGCACCGTGCGATCGGGATTTCGCGCCTCCTCCCGGTAGATGGCCGTGGCCTCGAAGCCGATGAAGGCACCAAACGCCAGGGCAAGCACCGAGCCCATGCCCGGGGTCAGGACGCTCGCCGGGGAGAAGGACTCCAGACTGAGGCCGTCGGCACCACCGCTCCACAGGACCGCCACCGCGAGCACGGCGAGGATCCCGGTCTCGGCGATGAGCAGCGCACCGAGGACGATCGAGCCGGCGCGGATGCTGCGGAAGCCCAGGAGGAAGACGAGGATCATTCCGATCCCCGCCCACAGCCACCAGGGCAGGTCGATGCCGACCAGATCCTGGGCCGTCACCGACGCGAAGTATCCGAAGGCGCCGTACAGGCCGATCTGGATGGCGTTGTAGGCGAAGACCGCCAGGGCGGCCGACCCGAGCCCGATGGACTTGCCCATCCCGAGGGTGATGTAGGAGTAGAAGGCTCCCGCATTGTGGATGTACTTGCTCATCGCCGTGAAGGCGACGGCGAAGACAGCGAGGACCGCACCGGCGATGAGGTAGGCCGCGGGCGCTCCGATGCCGGCGATCTTGATGCCCAGCGGTGCGATGCCCGCCATGACGGTGAGTGGTGCCGCGGCGGCGACGACGAAGAAGACGATGGCGGGAACGCCCAGTGCCCCGCGCTCGAGGCGCTCAGGTTGCTGGTCGGGTGCTGACACGGGCGACTCCATCGCGCGGGAGGAGTCAGCGTCATCACGCACGAGCGCTGCCCCGGGGGACGGGCCCACGTTAGTGGCGCGGCAGTAGCCCCGTGCTGGCAAGGGCGGCTACCCGCCCACGCGCACTCGGGTAGATTCACCCGCACGCGCGGTCGGGCAGCCGACCTCACCGGCCCTATCGAGAGGCTCCCGTGGACGAGAAGACCAAGAAGGATCTCAAGGACGCGGGCGATCACACCGCGCACGGGATCGAGGATGTCGCAGACGTCCTCGCCGACGGCATCGGTGGCACCGTCAAGGGACTCGCCGACGGCGTCGAGACCGCCTCTGCCGAGACGAAGGTCCGCAAGGCTGACGACGCGTGACTGTGCGATAGTGCCGCCGTGGCTTTCTGGGACTTTATGCTGGTGGTGCCGTCTCAGGTGCGCGTGCTGATCTGCTTCGCCCTGACGATCGGCATCAGCCTCCTGGTGGTCCGCCTCACGTACTCACGGCTGGCCGGGGTATACGCCCGGGGCCAGGAGGCCTCCGACACGAAGCCGGGGATAGCCCGGCCCAACGATGTCATCGGTCGCTTCACCCCCTTCACCATCATCGCCTTCGTGTTCCTCACCGGAATCGCGGTGTCGCAGTTCTGGACGAATGCGCGCCTCGCTACGGACGCGATCTCGAGCGAGGCGACCAGCTACACGCAGTCACGGGACTATGCCACGACGATTCCCGCCGACCGGGGCGGCTCGCAGTTGTTGGCAGCCCTGAGCGCGTATCAGTCCTCCGTCGTCGAGGAGCAGTGGCCGCTCCTGCAGCATGCGCAGGCAAGAGAGGCCTACGAGGCGCAGTCCTCGGCCGCAGAGACGTTGAAGGGCGCGATCGCCGCTGCCGCCGACTCCGGGGCCAGGGAGGAGAGCGCCTGGGGGGACTTCTCCGACAGCACGGTCGACATGCTGCTGGCCGGGACCGCCCGGATCAACAGCGTGCCCCAGGAGAACGCCACGCGCCTGATCCTCCTCGTCTTCACGCTCGGCATCGTCAATCTCGTCGCGTTGACGCTCGTCTCCGCGTCCTATCGTGGCCTGAGCATGCTCCTGGTGGGCATCGCCGCGGGACTCGTGGCGCTGCTCATGTTCATCGCCGTCGAGATGAGCAACCCCTACCTCGTGGCCCTACCGTGGCCCGGCACTCCCTGAGATCCAGCCCAGTTCTCCCGGGGGCCGACCGCCGGTGTCAGCGCCCTCGATCCAGGCGCACCTTCACGCGGTGACCCTTGATGCTGCATCGGTTGAGGCTCTTGACCGCCTTGCGCGCCAGCTTCTCCGGGACCTCCACGAGCGAGTAGCCCTCGTGCACCGTGATCGCTCCGATGTCCCGGCCCTTGAGATCCGTCTCACCGGTCAGGGCCCCCACGAGGTCCCCCGGGGTGATGCCGGCACCGCGGCCCGCGGACACGAAGAGCCACTCCGTGGGCTCGTCCAGGCGCTTCTTCTTCTTGGTCCGGCCCGCCGTGTCGGGCCCCGCGCCCTGTCTCCCCTCGCCCTTGCGACGCGTGTCGCGCGTCGGCGCGGCGGCCGGGGCGAAGTCGATCTCGACGTCACCGTCCGGTGCACCCTGCGTGGCCTCATGCCCGAGTGCGAAC